>NZ_DAINNK010000012.1:1470-9087 GCF_036735925.1 Povalibacter sp. | reverse complement strand
CACACCCGGCAGAACAGCTCTGCCGTCTGCTGGGCGTCATACAGCGCCGAGTGCGCTTCGTTCGAATCCCATGCGATGCCGGCGGCCTGCAGGGCCTTCGAGAGCACGGTCTGCCCGTAGACGACGCCGGCCAGCGTCGCCGTGTCGAAGCTCGAAAAAGGATGGAACGGATTGCGCTTGATGCCGCAGCGGGCCACCGCGGCATTGAGGAAATTCAGATCGAAGTAGGCATTGTGGCCGACGAGCACGGCGCGCGTGCAGTCGTTGTCCTTCATCGCGGAGCGGATGTCGCGGAACAGACGGGCCAGCGCATCCTTCTCGGAAATGGCCGGGCGCAGCGGGTGATAGGGATCGATGCCGTTGACCGCGAGCGAAGCGGCTTCCACTTTCGCGCCCGGGAAGGGTTGCACGTGATAGCGCCAGCCTTCGCCGGGACGCAGCGTGCCATCGCCCTGGATCTCCAGCAGAACCGCGGCGATTTCCAGCAGCGCATCCGTGTTGGGATTGAATCCGCCGCATTCGACGTCGATGACGACCGGGAGAAAGCCGCGGAAGCGGCGCGCCATCGGCAACTGTTCGGTCAAGGGACGGATTCCTTCAGGTCAGGCGCCAGGCGATCGATTCGCCGGCACGGAACGGTACCAGGTCATCCGCGGCGAACGGATAACTGGCGGGCGGCGTCCACGCCGACTTTTCCAGCGTGATGCGGGTGGTGTTGCGCGGCAGCCCGTAGAAATCCGGGCCGCGCAGCGAGGCAAAGGCTTCGAGACGGTCGAGGCGTCCAGCCTGCTCGAAGGCTTCTGCATACAGCTCGATGGCGGCGTGCGCGGAAAAGATGCCGGCACAGCCGCAGGCATGTTCCTTGGTGTGTCGCGCGTGCGGTGCGCTGTCCGTGCCGAGAAAGAAACGCGCATCGTCGCCGGTGGCCGCTTCGACCAGCGCGCGGCGGTCGCGCTCGCGCTTCAATACAGGCAGGCAGTAGTTGTGCGGCCGGATGCCGCCCTGGAAGATCGCGTTGCGATTCAGCAGCAGATGCTGCGGCGTGACGGTTGCGCCAATGCCGGGCCGTGAACTGGTGACGAACTGCACGGCTTCGCGGGTCGTGACGTGTTCGAAGACGATCTTCAGTTTCGGAAATTTCTCCGCGACACGCGCCAGCGTGCGGTCGATGAACACGCATTCGCGATCGAACACGTCGATGTCCTGATCAGTGACTTCGCCGTGTACCTGGAACACCAGGCCGCATTCCTCCATCGCCGCCAGCGCCGGAAAGATCCGTTCGATCGAAGTCACGCCCGCATCGGAATTCGTCGTGGCGCCGGCCGGGTAGAGCTTGGCGCCGATCACGAAGCCGCTGTTGCGGGCCGCATGGATCTCCGCAGCGGAGGTCCTGTCGGTCAGGTAGATCGACATCAGCGGTTCGAACGACAGTCCCGCCGGCACCGCTTGCAGGATGCGCTGGCGATACGCGCCCGCCTGTTTGACCGTCGTTACCGGCGGTTTGAGGTTCGGCATGATGACCGCGCGTGCGAACTGCCGCGCGGTGAAGGGCACGACGCTGGCCATGGCGGCGCCATCGCGCACATGCAAGTGCCAGTCGTCGGGGCGGAGGATCGTCAGTGTGGACATGTCGTGAGTGAGGAGTTTCTTCCTGTGGGGCCGGCTTCAGCCGGCTTCTTCCGGATGTCGTCAGGCTAAAGCCTGACCTACAGGAAGAACGCCCACATGCGGTTACTTTCTGGCGCGGCGCAGCTTACCAGTAGGCCGTTTCTCAGTCGCCTTCTTCGCGCGCTTGCGCGCCCGCAGCAGATCATGGTCCAGCAGCAGGCTCGTCGTGAAGCGCACGCCGAAGCCGGTGAAATCCGTCGGGATATGTGCGAGCCCGCCGCTGCGGTTGCTGGCGGACAGATCGATGTGGATCCACGGAATCTCTGCCGGGACGAAGCGGTTCAGGAAGCGCGCGGCGAGGATGTGATCGCCCTTGCCTTCGATCGTGCATTGCAGGATGTCGGCGATCGGGGAATCGAGATCGGCGTCGTAGTCCTCTTCCATCGGAAACGGCCAGACGCGCTCGCCGCTGTGGCGGCCCGCGAGTTCGATGGCCGTGTGCCATTCGGGGCGGTTGGTGAATGCGCCGCTGTAGCGTTCGGTGAGTGCCGTGACGCACGCGCCGGTGAGCGTGGCGTAGTCGATCACGAGCCCGGGTTGCTCGCGTGCGGCGAGGGCGAGCGTGTCGGCGAGCGCCATGCGTCCTTCGGCATCGCTGTGCACGACCTGGATGGTGACGCCGTTGATGGCCTTGATCACTTCCTGCGGCCGGTAGGCGCGCGCGCCGATCTCGTTTTCGGTGATCGCGAGCCAGCAGTCGATGTGGCAGGGCGCCTGCATTTCGCTCAGCGCCAGCAACGTGCCGACGGCGACGGCGCTGCCCTGCATGTCCTCGTGCATCTGGACCATGCTCCTGTGCGGCTTCAGGTTGATGCCGCCGGTATCGAAGCAGATGCCCTTGCCCACCAGCGCGAGACGCGGAGCATTCACACCTGCTTTCGGCGCGCGGTAGCGAAGACGCACGATGCCTGCATCGCGATGGCCATTGGCGCGCGCGACGGCGAGAAATGCTCCGGCGCCGAGTCGTTTGAGCGCGCCTTCATCGAAGAACTGGAATCCCCAGCCGTGGCGTCGCGCGAGCGTCATCAGGGCACGACGGTAGCTGCCGCTCGACAGTACGTTGGGCGGCAGCGTGGTGAGCCAGCGCGCGAGATGATTGCCGCGGTCCATGGCGAGCGTGCGATCGGCATCGATCGTCGCGTCCCTGCCGATCAGCGTGATGCGTTCGAGAACGGTGTGACGCGGCGGCTTCGACTTCATCACCGGCAGCGGCGCCGTGCCTGCGAGCGCTGCCGCAGTCATGGCTTCGAGCGCGTCGCGCGCGACCGAAGCATCGAGGTCATGCGTTGCGAACACGACGCGCGAAGGTGCGTGAGGCGCCAGTTCCTTCCAGGCCTTCGCCGCCGCGCTCAGTCTGTCGAATGCGGAGGCGCTGCTCTTGATGAATGCGACGACCAGCACTGTCGCCGCCGACCCGACTCGCGTGCTCAACAGACCGACGGACCCGCGTTGCGATGCTTTGCGATGCAACGATGCCAGCAGCGCGCCGAACGGCAGCCTGTCCAGCGTTGCATCGCGTTCGCACAGGATCACCGCAGCATCCTGCGACTGCAAAAGCCGCTCGGTGAGCGCAATGTCGCGCTGTTCGACGTGAATGTTGCGCTCTGCGGGAAGCAATTCCACGGCCCACTTTCCTTGACGTCAAAAATGCAAACCCAGATGATACGCGGGCTCTTCTGCTGGTTGGAATTTGACTGACAACCCGTCGAACAGCCCTTGCAACCGAAGGCGAACGACATTGCGCAGCGTTGCGCCGTCGCTCGCATCAGCGCGGCGAAATCCTGCCTGCTTCGCGATGCCGGCCCCCTCGCGAAGCCATCCAAGAGTTCGTTCCTCGCTTCCGACACCTTAAGTCAACGAGTAGCAGCAACGCATGTCCGACCTCTCGAAGATGGAAGACCTGGATCCCCAGGAAACCCGGGAATGGCTCGAATCCATCGACTCGGTCCTCAAGGCGCAGGGTGCCGAACGCGCTCACTTTCTGCTGGAACGTCTCATCGATCATGCGCGTCGCTCCGGTGCGTATCTGCCGTACAAGCCCAACACGGCGTACCTGAACACCATCTCCGGCGCGCAGGAAAAGGAATATCCCGGCGACCGCACCATCGAGCGTCGTCTGGAGGCGTACCTCCGCTGGAACGCGATGGCCATGGTCGTGCGTGCGAACCGTCAGAGTTCCGAGTACGGCGGGCACATCGCGAGCTATGCGTCTGCGGCGACGCTCTACGAAGTGGGTTTCAATCACTTCTGGCGCGCGCAGTCCGACAAGCACCCGGGCGACATGATTTATTTCCAGGGTCACGCTTCGCCTGGCATCTATGCGCGGGCCTGGCTGGAAGGTCGTCTCAGCGATGAGCATCTGAATCACTTCCGTCAGGAGGTGAAGGGCGAGAAGAGTCTGAGTTCGTATCCGCATCCGTGGCTGATGCCGGATTTCTGGCAGTACCCGACCGTGTCGATGGGCCTCGGCCCCATGATGGCGATCTACCAGGCGCGTTTTCAGCGCTATCTCGAGCACCGCGGCATCGTGCCGGAATCGGATCGCAAGGTCTGGGCCTTCCTCGGCGACGGCGAAATGGACGAGCCCGAATCGATGGGCGCGATCACCATGCCGGTGCGCGAGAAGCTCGACAACCTCGTCTTCGTCATCAACTGCAACCTGCAGCGTCTCGACGGCCCGGTGCGCGGCAACGGCAAGATCATCCAGGAACTCGAAGCGGCCTTTCTCGGCGCCGGCTGGAACGTCATCAAGGTCGTATGGGGTTCGCGCTGGGATCCGCTGCTCGCGAAGGACACCAAGGGCCTGCTGCGACGCGTGATGGAAGAATGCGTCGACGGCGAGTACCAGAACTTCAAGGCCAAGGGCGGCGCGTACACGCGCGAACATTTCTTCGGCAAGTATCCCGAACTCAAGGAAATGGTCGCGACCATGTCGGACGACGAGATCTGGCGCCTGAATCGCGGCGGTCACGACTATCAGAAGGTCTGGAACGCCTACAACGTGGCGTCGAATCACAAGGGCCAGCCGACCGTCATTCTCGCCAAGACCGTGAAGGGCTTCCTGATGGGCCGCTGGGGCGAGAGCCAGAACCCGACGCATCAGCAGAAGAAGCTCGACGACGAGGCGCTGCGCGAATTCAGCAAGCGCATCTTCATGGATGTGTCGGAAGAAGAACTCGCGGCGGCCGCGTTCAAGCGTCCGGCCGACGACAGTCCGGAAATGAAATACCTGCGCGAACGCCGCGGCCTGCTGGGCGGCTCGCTGCCGGCGCGACGCACGACGGCGCCGGCGCTGACGGTGCCGCCGCTCGAAGCCTTCGATGCGCTGCTGCAGAGTTCCGGCGATCGCGAAATCTCCACCACGATGGCGCTGGTGCGCATCCTGCAGGTGCTGATCAAGGACAAGAACATCGGCAGGAACATCGTGCCGATCATTCCCGACGAAGCCCGCACCTTCGGCATGGAAGGCATGTTCCGCCAGATCGGCATCTATTCGTCGATGGGCCAGCTGTACACGCCGCAGGATTCCGACCAGCTGATGTTCTACAAGGAAGACAAGAAGGGCCAGATCCTCGAAGAAGGCATCAACGAAGGCGGCGCGCTGTCGTCGTTCATCGCGGCCGGCACGGCGTATTCGAATCATGGCGTGAACATGGTGCCGTTCTACATCTTCTATTCGATGTTCGGCTTCCAGCGCGTCGGCGACTACATCTGGGCGGCGGGCGACAGTCAGGCGCGCGGCTTCCTGATCGGCGGCACGGCCGGTCGCACGACGCTGGCCGGCGAAGGTCTGCAGCACCAGGACGGCCACAGCCATCTGCTGTCGTCGACCGTGCCGAACTGCGTTTCGTACGATCCGACGTTCACCTATGAACTCGCCGTGATCGTGCAGGACGGCATGCGCCGCATGTACGCCGAGCAGGAAGACATCTTCTATTACATCACCTGCATGAACGAGAACTACCTGCACCCGGCCATGCCGAAGGGCGCGGAGCAGGGCATCCTCAAGGGCATGTACCTGCTGCAGGGCGGCGGCAAGGGCAAGGTGCGCGTGAACCTGCTCGGCGCCGGCACGATCCTCAACGAGGTGATCAAGGCCGCCGAGATTCTCGAGAAGGACTACGGCGTTCCGGCTGACGTGTTCAGCGTGCCGAGCTTCTCCGAACTGCGTCGCGAAGCGCTCGATGTCGAACGCAACAACCTGCTGCATCCGGATCAGCCGGCGAAGCAGCCCTACGTGCGCGAATGCTTCGGCGATCGCACCGGCCCGTTCATCGCCGCGACCGACTACATGAAGATCCTGCCGGACCAGATCCGTCAGTGGGTCCCGGGTCGCTACGTGGTGCTCGGCACCGACGGTTACGGCCGCAGCGATTCGCGTGCGCAGTTGCGTCATCACTTCGAGGTCGACACTCCGCACATCGTGCTCGCCTCGCTCAAGGCGCTGGCGGACGAAGGCAAGCTCGACATGGCAACGGTGAAGGCCTGCATGAAGAAGTACGGCATCGACGCCGACAAGCCGAATCCGGTGACGCAGTAAGTCGCGACCGCAGACCCGTTCACGAGTTGCCCCTCAATCATCATGTCCCAGAAAATCACCGTTCCGGATCTCGGCGACTTCCACGACGTCGAAGTCATCGACGTGCTCGTGAAGCCGGGCGACAAGATCGATGTCGACACGCCGCTGCTGACGCTCGAAACCGAAAAGGCCACGATGGACGTGCCGTCGACAGCGGCGGGCGTCGTGAAGTCCGTCGTCGTGAAGAAAGGCGACAAGGTGTCCAAGGGCAGCGCAGTGCTGGAGCTGGACGCCGATGCGCAGGCTGCCACGCCAAGCGCCGCTCCTGCCGCAGAACCGCAGAAGGCAGCGGCGCCGACGGCTGCTGCGCCCGCACCAGCATCAGCTCCTGCTGCGAGTGCGCCCGCCCCTGCACTGGAACCGACTGCGGCTGCACCGGCCGCACAACCTGCACGTTCTACGGCCGTCGCGTCATCTGCGTCGGCAGTCATCGACGAAGCCGGGTTCTCTCGCGCCTACGCCAGTCCGTCGGTGCGTCGCTTCGCCCGCGAACTGGGTGTCGACCTGGGGCGCGTGAAAGGCTCGGGGCTCAAAGGTCGCATCACGCCGGACGACGTCAAAGGCTTCGTGAAGCAGGCGCTCTCGTCGGGCGCCGGTGCGGGCGGCGGCGCTGCATTGCCGAAGATTCCGGAAGTCGATTTCTCCAGGTTCGGCAGCGTCGAAGTCAAACCGCTCGGTCGCATCCAGAAAATTTCCGGACCGCGTCTGCAGGCGAGCTGGCTCAACATTCCGCACGTCTGGCAGATGGACGAGGCGGACATCACCGACCTCGAAGCCGAACGCAACCGTCTCAAGGACGAAGCGGCGAAGCAGGGCATCAAGCTCACGCCGCTCGCGTTCATCCTGCGTGCCTGCGTCAAGGCGCTGCAGGAATTTCCGACGGTCAACAGCTCGCTGGACGGCTCGGGCCAGAGCCTGGTCTTCAAGAAGTACATCCACCTCGGCTTTGCTGCCGACACGCCGAACGGCCTGGTCGTGCCGGTGATCCGCGATGCGGACAAGAAAGACATCTACGAAATCGCCCGCGATCTCGCGACGCTGTCCGCGAAGGCGCGCGACGGCAAGCTGAGCGCCACCGAGATGCAGGGGGCGAGCTTCACGGTGTCGAGCCTCGGCGGCATTGGCGGCGTGTCGTTCACGCCGATCATCAACGCGCCGGAAGTGGCGATCCTCGGTGTCGCGCGCTCGTCGATGAAGCCGGTCTACAAGGACGGACAGTTCGTGCCGCGTCTGATCCTGCCGTTCACCTTTGCCTACGATCATCGCGTCATCGACGGCGCGGCGGGCGCGCGCTTCACGACCTTCCTGGCGCAGAAGCTGGCAGATGCGAAGGGATTGCTGGAAGCGGTGCCGTGACGAACGGCGAGCGA
>NZ_DAINNK010000012.1:0-1370 GCF_036735925.1 Povalibacter sp. | reverse complement strand
GCGAGCGACCAGCCAGAGAAGACACGAAGAGAAAAGATGGCCACTGACGTACTCGTTCCGGATCTGGGCGACTTCAAGGATGTCGAAGTCATCGATGTGCTGGTAAAGCCCGGTGACCGTATCGAAGCCGAAACGCCGCTCATCACGCTCGAAACCGAGAAGGCGACGATGGATGTGCCGTCGTCGTCCGCGGGCGTCGTGAAGTCGGTGGCGGTGAAGAAGGGCGATCGGGTGTCGAAGGGTTCGGTGGTGGTGACGGTCGAGGCGGGTTCGCCGGAGAAGACCCCCACCCAGCCCTCTCCCGCAAGCGGAGGAGGGGAAGAACCCGAGCCAGCCGCTTCTTCCTCTGGCCAGTCGCCAGTCGCCAGTAGCCAGCCGCCTTCCTCCTTCGCCTTCGACCTCGTCGTTCTCGGCGCCGGCCCCGGCGGCTACACCGCCGCGTTCCGCGCCGCCGATCTCGGCATGAAAGTCGCGATGATCGAACGCTGGCCGACGCTCGGCGGCGTATGTCTCAACGTCGGCTGCATACCCTCGAAAGCACTGCTGCACGCGGCGAAGGTCATCGAGGAAGCCGAAGAGATGCACGTCGGCGGCATCACCTTCGGCAAGCCGCAAATCGATCTGGCGAAGCTGCGCGAATGGAAGGGCAAGGTGGTGGGTCGCCTGACCGGCGGGCTCGCCATGATGTCGAAGCAGCGCAAGGTGGAGATCATCCGCGGCACGGGCAGGTTCGTATCGCCGCATGAGATCGAAGTCGCGGCGGAGGTGACGGGCGACGAGGAACAGGCGACAGGCGACAGGCGACAGGCGACAGCCAGAAAGGTGTCGTTCCGTCACTGCATCATCGCGGCGGGTTCCGAGTCCATCAAACTGCCGGGTCTGCCGGACGATCCGCGCATCATCGATTCCACCGGCGCACTCGAGATCGACATTCCGAAACGCTTCCTCGTGGTCGGCGGCGGCATCATCGGCCTGGAAATGGCGACGGTGTATGCGGCGCTCGGCGCGCAGGTCAGCGTCGTCGAACTCACCGACGGGCTGATTCCCGGCTGCGATCGCGATCTCGTCAGGCCGCTGGAAAAACGCATCGCGAAGAAATACGAACAGATCCTGGTCAAGACCAGGGTCACGAAGATCGAAGCGCTCGAGGAAGGCCTCAAGGTCACGTTCGAGGGCGAGAAGGCGCCCGGGCCGCAGCTCTACGACAAGGTACTGATCGCCGTCGGCCGCAGTCCCAACGGCAAGCGCATCAACGCCGAGGCGGCCGGTGTGCAGGTCAACGAACGCGGCTTCATTCCGGTCGACAGGCAGATGCGCACCAACGTGCCGCACATCTTCGCGATCGGCGACATCGTCGGCCAGCCGATGCT
>NZ_DAINNK010000011.1:55447-86232 GCF_036735925.1 Povalibacter sp. | reverse complement strand
CGAGCGGTAGGCCCCGGGAGTCAGCAGCGCGACGAACAACAACCCCGCCACCGCACCGCCCAGATGCGCATCGTGGTTGATGCGCCCATGCGGATGCTTCGACGCATAGAAGGTGTAGGCGAGGTAACCCACGGCGAACAGCGGCGCCGGAATCGGCACCGGAATGGGAATGATGAAGAGCGATTGCTCGGGGAAGTAGATGATCGATGCGAACAGCACGGCCGAGATCGCCCCCGACGCGCCGAGGCACTGGTACTCGGGGTTGTTGCGATGGCTGAGCCAGGTGCCGGCGTGGCTCACCAGCAGGCCGAATGCATAGAGCACGACGAACCAGAACGTGCCGATGTACTGCTCCAGCGGGAAGCCGAAGAAATAGAACGTCATCATGTTGAAGATGAGGTGCATGAGATCGGCATGCACCAGCGCGCTCGTCACCACCGTCGCGTACTGCCGGCGCCGGAGAAACCAGTAGGGCCGGAAGAGCGACCAGTGGAGCAATTTCGGCGACTGATACAGCGCGATCAGGCTGATCGCGATCGTCGCAAAGAAGATGAGGCTCGCCGCCGGACTGCCGATGAAATTCATGGGACGCAATATTTCCGAATCTTCATGTGGATCGTCCAGGAATTTCTTCGATACTGCCGGCCGCGGCAAGTCGCGGTCTGGAATCCGCGCCCTTTCTTTGCGACACGGATGTCGGCGCTTCGCCCATGAATCATCTGCACCTGCATTCCATCGTCGAATCCGTGCCTCGCCTGCTCGTCCTGGCGATCTTCGCGGCGGCCGCCGTGTACACGCATTTGCGCGGCCGGGTCCGGCATCGCATCGGCCGGCAGCTCACCGATCACTCGACTTTCATGGCGCCGTACAACGCGCTCATGTACCTGTTTTCCGCCGTGCCGGCGCGGCCCTTCCTGGACCTGAAGAATTTCCCCGAACTCGCGCCGCTGAAACAGGACTGGGAGGCGATCCGCGACGAGGCCATGCGCCTGTTCGACGAAGGTCACATCCGTGCGGCATCGAAGTACAACGACCTCGGTTTCAATTCCTTCTTCAAGAGCGGCTGGAAGCGGTTCTATCTGAAGTGGTATGGCGACTTCCTGCCGTCGGCGAACGCGCTGTGTCCGCACACGACGGAACTGCTGTCGAAAATCCCGAACGTGCATGCCGCGATGTTTGCATTGCTGCCGCCGGGCGCGCGACTGCCGTCGCATCGCGATCCGTTTGCCGGTTCGTTGCGTTACCACCTCGGGCTGCGCACGCCGAACAACGAGCGCTGCTACATCACCGTGGACGGTGAGCTGTACTACTGGAAAGACGGCGAAGCGGTGATGTTCGACGAAACCTACATCCATCGCGCCGAGAACCAGACGGACGTGCAGCGACTGATCCTGTTCTGCGACGTCGAGCGACCGCTGTCGAATCCGATCGCGCGTGCCTTGAATCGCTGGATCGGCCAGCCGCTGGCGCGGGCGGCAGCGACGCAGAACATGCCGGGCGAGAAAGTCGGCGTGCTCAACCAGGCGTTCCAGTACGCGTATCAGTTCAGGCTGCTCGCCAAGCGGCTGAAGCAATGGGACCGGAATGTGTATTACCTGCTCAAGTGGGTGCTGCTGGGATCGCTGGTGTATGCGATCTTCCTGCGGAAGGTGCTGGCGGGCTGAGGGCTCTTCTCTATCTTTCTTTCTCTCCCTGTGGGGCCGGCTTCAGCCGGCCGCGACCGCCGGCCGCGACCGCCGATCGCACCCACCGAAGCAGGCCGGCTGAAGCCGGCCCCACAGGAAGAAGCGGGAGCATCGCTGCCTCTCAGGTCTCCCCCAGCAGCTGCACCGCGTCGATTTCATTCCAGCCCGGCACGGCATTGGTCGCGAGCGTGATGCGGGCGCTCTTCACCTTGTCGGCGGTCCTGGCGAAGGAACGATCGAACCACGCGATCGTGCCCGGCGCGTGCTGCTGATCATCGACGCCTTCCCACACGGTGTACTTCGAGCCGTTCTCGGCGACGAGTTCGACCTTGATGATGGCGCCGGGCGCGTAGTTCTGACGAATGCGGATCTGCGTGGCATGGACCGGGTTCGCGAACACCACTTCCAGCCATTCGATGCCCTTGTCCGGCGTGGCGGTGGCCCATGCATTGCCGTTATCGGAATACTTGTCGACATTCGGCGCACCGGTGGCCATGTGCGCGGTATAGCTCGACTTCGCCTCCGGCTCCTTGTCGCCGTAAGTGGAACTGGCCGTGGCCGCAACGGCCCACTGACCGCGGGCATCGGAGACGATCGCGTCTTCGGCGAGCGCTGCCTGAATCGCTGCTGCGCGCTCATCCGGCTCCGCCGGTTGCGCGCGGGTCGCTGCAGATGCCGGTGGCGCACTGGCCGCAGCTGCGGGAGCGGCCGCCGGTTCAGCGACTGGTGTCGGGCCCGGCTGCTGTTTGCTGCAACCGGCTGCCATCAATAGAGCACACAGGACGAGAGTCCAGTTCGATTGGCGATTCATCGGAAACTCCGGGACGGGGGGGGGGGTCGAGGGCGCGCACATTCGCACCACAGCCGCGAGGCAGACAATGGCTCCAATGACCTATGCGGCACAGGCACGCGGAACTGCCGTGTCCGGCAGGTCGTTTCAGTGGCACCCCGCGCAAGACAGCAGCGCACGAGATGCCACGCAAACGCACCCTGCCGGCGATACGCAAAGGCCAGGCCGACTGGCCGATGTCGCGCGCCGCCTTCGAGCAGCAATTCCGCCAGCGCTTCCACGATCCGGCCTTCGAACCGCATGCGGCCGCGATCGACACGCTGCTGGAAATCGCCTGGAAGAACTATCGCGAATCGCGCAAGTCTCCCCGCACGCGCAAGGCGGGAAAGTCGTTTGCGGATCCCGGCTACGATCTGTCGATCGAATGGCTGCAGACCCGCGCGGCGATCCGCAAGGCGCAGCGACAGCAGGGCCGGCGCGCGACGGCCCGGCGCGTACTGGTGATCTGCGCTGCCAGTCGCAACGACAAGACCTGTCCGGGCGAGATGTCGAAGACGTTCCGCCTGACCAGGATGGCCGCGGACACGCTGCGGGCCGCGCGCTGCACGGTCGATCTGCTCGACCTGAGCCTGCTCAACTCCGACTACAGTCGCATCATCCATCCCTGCAAGGCATGCGTTTCGACGGCGATGCCGCTGTGTCACTGGCCATGCTCGTGCTACCCGAATCATGCGCTCGGCCAGGTCGACGACTGGATGAATGAAATCTATCCGCGCTGGGTCGCCGCGCACGGCGTGCTGATCGTGACGCCGGTCTACTGGTACCAGGCGCCGAGCGGACTGAAGCTGATGATGGATCGACTCGTGTGCGCCGATGGCGGCAATCCCGATCCCACGACCACGCAGGGCAAAGATCCTGCACTCGCGAAAAAACTGGAGCTGGAAGGCTGGGACTACCCGCGACACCTGGCGGGACGGGCTTTCGGCGTCATCGTGCACGGCGATGCCGAAGGAGCCGACACGCTGCGGCAATCGCTCTCCGGCTGGCTGAGCGACATGCGACTCGTGCGCGCGGGCAGTACGGCCGTGCTGGACCGGTACATCGGCTACTACGAACCTTATGCCACCAGCCACGAGGCGCTCGATCGCGATCGGGCCGTGCAGGAAGAAGTGCGCAACGTTGCGCGGAGCCTGGCAAGCGCGATCGAATCGATCCGGCACGGCCGGCGCGAGCCGGGTTCGCGACTGGCCGAACCGCGTCCGAAATAGCGGCCGTCGTCAGCCGCCCTTGCGTCAATCGTCCCTGCGTCAATCGCCCTTGCGTCGTCCGCGAAATCCGCGGCGTTCGCCCTGGCCGTAGCGCCGTGTCGCGGCGCCGAAATCGTTGAGACGGCGCGACTCCGTGCGCCGGTCGCGAAATTTCAGATACCGGCACTGGCAACTTTGCGACATGGTGCATCCCTGCAGCGGCAGGGTCGGCGCCTCGCGCGCGAGAAAGCGATGCTCGCTGAACTTCTTCGCCATGTCGCAGGCATCGAGTCCGCGATAGATGGCGATCGCCTGAAAGGGCGAATGCGGCTTCGCTGCACGCGGTTCCTGCGGCTCGCTCCGGTTGAGACGCGACAACAACGTGGACAGCAGTGACGGACGCTGCTTGCGCATTGCGCAGACCTTCGGCGTGACGGATTCGCGGGGCTTATAGCAGCGCGGCGCGTTGGGAGGAAGGGAAGCAGCCGCCTCTTCCTGTGGGGCCGGCTTCAGCCGGCCTGAAAAATGTCAGGCTGAAGCCTGACCTACAGAACGCCGCACCCAGCCGCGCGCCGGATCGGTTTCGCGCGGCTTCTCCGGGAAGAAACTGTCGTGCATCGGTGCCGCAGCCACCTGCGCTGCGATGTTCTGGCGCATCGCTGCCATGACCTTCTTCACCTCTTCCCAGTCGCTGGCGTCGACGAGCGGATCGTAGGACTGCGGCACCAGCCCCATGCCGTGCATGACGAAGAACCAGCTCAGTTCGACGAACACCTCATGGCGCCGCTGGAAGATGCGGCCCGTGCGCCTGTACATCTCGATGCGCTCGGCAAGGTCCTCCGGCAGATCGATGTGCTGGCAGCGCTTCCAGTAGTCGGTGTCGTCACGCTTCGTCGTGCAGTAGTGCAGGATGATGAAGTCGCGCACGCGCTCGTATTCGTCGATGACGGTCTTGTTGTAGTGCGCGATGTTGACCGGGTCGAAGCCGGCATCCGGGAAGTGATCGAGCAGCGCATACACGCCGCTGCACGCCAGGTGAATGCTGGTGGATTCGAGCGGCTCGATGAACCCGGAGGCCAGGCCGAACGCCACGACATTCTTGTTCCAGAACTGCCTGCGCCGGCCCGTCACATACTTGATGAAGCGCGGCTCGGTGACCGGTTCGGCATTGCCGGGCTGCGACAGCAGATCCTGCAGCGCTGCGTCATCCGATACGTGCTCGCTCGAATACACGTAGCCCGTGCCGACACGATGCTGCAGCGGAATCTTCCACTGCCAGCCCGCCGGCCGCGCCGTGGCCGTCGTGTACGGACCGCGCGGAATCTGGTTCGGCACCTGCATCGCCACCGCACGATCGTTCGGCAGCAGCGGCGTCCAGTCGACGTAGCCCGTCTCGAGCGTCTGCTCGATGAGCAGGCCGCGGAAGCCGGTGCAGTCGATGAACAGATCCGCTTCCAGCCGGTCGCCTTCCTTGAACACCACCGATTCGATGAATCCATCTTCGCGCTGCGTGACTCCGGCGACATTGCGCGCGAGCCGCACGACGCCGCGGTGTTCGGAGTACGCGCGCAGATAGTTCGCCACGAGACCGGCGTCGAAGTGCAGCGCGTAGCGCAGGTTCTGCGCGATGCCGAGCTTGTTGCCCGGAAAGATGAAGCGGTTCTGCGCGGCCATCGCAATCTCGATATTGAAATGACCGAGATCGACATCGAGCCCTTGCGCCTGCGCCTTGTGCCAGAAGTGATAGAACGGCGAACGGTCGATGAACACGCCGAGCGGGCCGAACGGATGCCAGTAGCGATGCCCGACGTGATGCCAGTCGTCGAAGCGGATGCCCAGTTTGATCGTCGACTGGACCCGGTCCATGAAGTCGGCCTGGTCGATGCCGAGGAACTTGATGAAGTCGACGATTCTGGGAATGGTCGCCTCGCCGACGCCGATGGTGGGAATGTCGGGCGATTCGATCAGCTGGATGGAACAGGTACGACCCAGCTTGCGCGCCAGGGCGCTCGCTGCGATCCAGCCGGCGGTGCCGCCGCCGACGATGGCGATGCGTTTGATTCGCTGATCGGACTGCATGGCTTCTCCCGGCGGCAGAGCCAAAAGAATGGGCGGTCAGCACGCGCCGACCGCCCTGTGTCATCGAATCATCCCGACGATGCGGCGATCAGAACCTGCCGCGCACACCGACCAGGATACGCCGCGAGCCCGAGTCGAACGCAAACGGCAGATTGTCGAACTGCAGGTACTGGCTCGCGTCCTCCTCGGTCAGGTTGATCGCTTCCAGCGTCACGCCGAGATAGTCGGTGAACTGGTAGGCGACCTGCGCATCGAGCTGACCATAGTCGCGATTCCAGACGCCGAGCGTGCGCGTGATGCTGGTGGCGTTGCCTGCGCCGTCGAACGTCGCATCCGGGAAGCCGAAGTTGCTGTCGAAGGACTCGTCGCGCCATCCATAGGAAAGGCGCGCTTCGAAGCCGTAGTTCTGGTAGTAGACCTGGGCGTTGAACGCATGCTCCGGCACACCCGGGATCGGCAGGTTGCTGTCGTAGTCGTTGAAGAATCCCGACTCCGAATCCGAGTAGGTGTAGTTGACGTTGAAGCCGAAGCCCGAGTCGAACGCATACTGCGCCGACAGCTCGATGCCCTTGATGCTGCCGCCTTCACCATTGATCGGCACCTGCACCGGGCCTTCACGTCCGCCCGCCTGGTCCATCACGAAGACGGACTGCGTCACCGTGGTGATGAAGGAATCGACTTCCTTCCAGAACGGCGTCACGGCGACCAGGCCCTGGCTGCCGAAGTAGTACTCGTAGCTGACGTCGAACTGGGTCGCACGATACGGATCGAGCTCGGGATTGCCGGAACTGCCGTTCGTGAAGCGGAAGAGATTGAACGTCGGGCTGCCCGCATCCGAGTCGCGGGTGAAGTTCGTCTCGAAGCCGCGACCGAGCTGGAACAGATCCTGGCGGGCCACGACGCGCGCCGCCGACGCGCGGACCTTGCTGCTCTCGGTGACGTCCAGAACCACGTTCGCGCTCGGCAGGATGTCGGTGTAGCTGCGCTCGATGCTGCGCGTCTCGAAGTCCTTCAGCACGCCGTTCCAGCTGTCCGTTCCCCAGAAGGTCGGGTTGGGATTGGAGGCGGCGTTCTGATCGACCGTCAGTTCCGTGCGCAGGATGCGCGCACCGACGTTGACGTGGTAACGGTCTTCCGGATTGCCGATGTCCGCCATCAGGTAGCCGGCCGTGGTCTTCTCCTCGACGCGGAAGGTCTCGAGCGGCGACGGGAAGAACTGGAACGGCGTATCCGGATACAGCGCCTGGATCCATGCGAGCGCATTGCCCATCTGCGAGCGGTTCTGCACCAGCACGCTGCTGGTGCCGGCATTGCCGGAACCCCAGAAGCCGTTGATGGTTTCGACGCGACCCGGATTGCTGTTGAAGGTCTGGTACGGCGTGATCAGCGCCGGCGAATTGCCGAAGCGTTCGCACGGCGCATACGCGAAGTTGGCGCCGGCGCTCGCCGGGATTTCGCAGGACTTGTAGCCGATGGCGCCGTCCTGGAAGTAGCCCCAGGGCGTCCAGTTCTGGCCGTACTGCGAACCATCGAGTTCACCCTTGCCGGAATAGTCGGCGAGATAACGGCCGAACTCGTAGTCGATCTCGCGGCTGGTCAGACGCAGACCGCCCGAGAACGACACGTTCTGCGCGGTGATGAAGGTCGGCGAGAACCTGGCGTCGCCGCGCACCGACCAGTTCTCGGCATCCGTGGTGTCGCCGAACGCCCAGTGCGACTTGAAGAAGCCGTTGGCCGGATTCGTGTAGAGGTCGGGATGGTCGACCAGCGTGAACGACGGCACCTCGCCATTGCCGGCATCGTAGGTGAAGCGATAGTTGGCCGGCGCTGCTGCATTCGGCGCGAAGCCGACTCCGTTGGTGCCACGCACGGCGTACTGCGTGTAGCGCACGTCGTTGTTGGCGCTCTGGCTTTCCTGCTCGGCCTTCGAATACGCGGCGGCGGCGCTGGCGCTCCACGGACCGCCGTTGTCCCACTTGAACGTGAGCTGGAAGTTGTCGGACTTGATGTCCGTGTTCTTCACGAACGAGATGGCCTCGGCCGAGTTGGCGATGACCGTGCCGTGCACGAGCACGCCGTTGCTGTCGATCTCGTACGGCTGCGTCGTGTCGAGGCCGGGGCTTTCCGTGCCGAACGGGAATTTGATCGAGGCTTCCTGGGTCAGGATGTCGAGATCGGAGTGGAACCACATCGCCTGCAGTTCGGTCGACTCGCTCGGGCGGAATGCGGCTCCCAGCGAGAAACCCAGACGCTCGCGCTCTTCTTCGCGATCGGTCGTATAGCGATACTCGGGCGCGAAATAGTCCGGGACGGTCAGGCGATCGGGACGATCGGAGAAATCCCAGTCGCCGCGGTTCTGTCCGCCGAGCACGTCGGTCTGGAACTTCTGCTTGTCGTAGGAAATCGAGGCGATGACCGCGAAGCGGTCGTTGAACTGATGTCCGAACACCAGCGCGCCGAGCGGCTCCCAGCCTTCGCCGCTGTCGGCGTAGCGGAGGTTGCCGGCAATGGTCGTATCGCCCAGATCGAAGGGTCCGCGCGTCTTGAGATCGATGATGCCGCCGAGACCCCCTTCGCTCTGCGAGGCATTGGGCGACTTGTAGACGTCGATGCCGCCGAGCAGCTCGGACGGAATGCTTTCGAGGGAATCCGTTTCGCGGGTATTGCCTTCGCCCTGCGTGTACAGCTCCAGGCCGCTCAGAAAGATGTCGCTGTTCAGCAGCGTGACGTTCTGGTCGAGACCGCGGATGCGCGCCTTCGTGCCCTGACCGTTGGAACGGTCGATCGACACGCCCGGCAGACGCTGCAGCGATTCGGCGACGTTCTGGTCGGGGAACTTGCCGATGTCCTCGGCGGACACCGACTCGATGATCTGGTTGGACTCGCGCTTGTTGTTGAGCGCGTCGGCCAGCGAGGCCCGGAAGCCGGTGACGACGACGACTTCGAGCGATTCGCCCGCGGCCGGCGTCGTCTGCGCGTGTGCGGTCATGGCGGTCAGCGAGACCGCCGCTGTCATCCACGCCGCGCGCGTGTACCTGTGTCGAATCCGCATGTCTGGTTCCCCCTCGGTGCGAGTCTGTTGGTTCCCTAGGACTCACCCGGACGTTGCCACCGCCCGGGCGTTTTGCATGGCGAAGTCAGGCCGCGCCGCGACCCGGATACGGGCGCGGTCGGATACGGAAATCTCCGGGAAAAATGGGCAGTTCGCTGCCGTTCATGACCAGATCCCCCATACCTGACTGCAGTCTTTCTACCGACGCCGGATGCCGGTCCCTCGCGGGCAGGCGTTCGACGGTGCGTGTTCTGTCTTGTTCAAGTCGCGACGCGCGGCAGATGTACTCATGCATCGCCATCTGCCAGGTCGCGGCCGCGATCTTGCGACCGTATGTCCATCGCTGTCAATTTCTTTGTGAAGTTTGTTTGTTGCGCTGCAAGCGCGGCCGTCAGAGCACCCGTTTCAACGTGTGCTCGAGTTCCGCGATGGCGCAGACGATGTGATAGAACGAACTCGCCGGCGCCGGCTCCTCGACGAACGTGCCGTCGACGTTCAGCTTGTCGCGCCACAGACCGCGGCGAGGCGTATCGAGATACTTCAGCAGGCCGCGCGCGGCAGCGGCCACCATCGCCCAGTACTCGGGCTGCCGCGTCGTTTCCGCTGCGATGCAGGCAGCCTTGATGCGCTCGGTCTGCGGCCACAGACGCGCGAGCGGATCGCGAACGCTGCCGTCGGACAGCAGCGAAGTGATCGCCACGCCGCGCTGTGCATCGACACCGAGACTCTCGCCGAACTGGATCATGCGCAGCGCCGGTTCGCGGGCGCGAATTTCGCCGGTGCGCTCCACCCAGCGCAGCAGCAGCCAGCCCCATTCGAACTGATGACCCGGTTCGACGATGCGACCCTCGTCGCCCGCGATCGGCCGCCATTCGCCGTCGAAGAATTCGCGCAGCAGGCCGGTCACCGGATCGATGAAATGCAGCAGCGCGAGTTCGACGATTTCATTCGCCGTCGCCTGCCAGCGCGCATCGTGATCGAGATCCATCCACGCCAGGCAGGACTCGAACAGATGCATGTGGGAGTTGGAGCCGAGCGGCAGCACGCGGGGATTCGCTTCTTCGAATCCGCCAGCGGGATTCTGCAGCTGCGCGCGTAACTGCTCGTGCAGATCGCGCGCGCTGTCGCGCAACGCATCGTCGTCGAGCGTGTCGTACGCCGCGGCCAGGCCGAGCAATGCGAAGGCCTGGTCGTAGAGCACGGCGCGATCGTCCAGCGCCCTGCCGTCCGCGGTCACGAGCGTGCGATAGAACCGGTCCGGCCGGCGATAGTGGGCGAGAAAGAAATCCAGTCCATGCTTCACTGCTTCTTCATGCGGGCCGCTCCAGCCGAGATCGTCCGCCTGGCTGTAGGCATGGATCTGGCGCGGATGCAGACGCGCGCGACGCGGTGCACCCGTGGCGTTGCCATCGAGCTGCAGGCTTTCGTGGAATCCGCCGCGTTCGCGATCGGCGCCGTGCAGCCACCACATCGGATAGGCGTCTTCGAGCAGCCAGCGTTTCAGCGACTCGCAGAGTTCAGCGGCTTCATGCAGTGCAGACGACATCGACCAGGCTCCGTATCGAGAGGGGTCGCATTCTACCGGCCACGCGCGCAACCGGCTTTCGAGGACTTCACATCAGCCACAGACGCGCGGCGCCGCGTACGCCTGAGGAATCCCCCCAGCGCGCCGGCAGGATTTTCGCTTCCCACGCATCCGAGAAAACGTAAGGCCGAATGGCATCGGGCAGCCGTGCGTACAGCTCTTCGACGTTGGACATGCCGCCGCCGAGCACGAACGTGTCGGGATCGAGTGCATTGACGAGCGCAGCGATGCCGCGCCCCAGTCGACTGACATAACGATCGAGCGCTGCGCGGGCTGAGGCATTTCCCGCACGGGCCTGCCTGATGATCGATTCGCCGTCGAGCCTGGCGCCGCCGGCCTGCGCGAAGTCGCGCTGCAATCCGCTGCCGGACACCCAGGTTTCCAGGCAACCGCGCTGGCCGCACCAGCACTGCGTGGCGTCGAACTCCTCGCGCATCGGCCACGGCAGCGGCATGTGTCCCCATTCGCCGCCGATGCCGTTGGCACCTTCGATCAGGCGTCCGTTCACGACGAGTCCGCCGCCGCAGCCCGTGCCGATGATGATCGCGAACGCGACCTGCGAACCTACCGCCGCGCCATCCACCACTTCGGAAAGCGCCAGGCAATTGGCATCGTTGGCGAGACGCACTTCGCGACCCATCGCCGCCGCGAGGTCTTCGCGAAAACGCCGTCCATTCAGGTAGGTCGAGTTCGCGTTGCGCATGACGCCGGTGCGCGGCGAAATCGAACCGGGCGCGCCGACGCCGACCGTGCCGCGTCCGCCCGTCTGTGCTTCGACGCCGGCCACCAGTTCGCACACCGCACGAATCGCCGCATCGTAGTTGCCAGGATTCGGCGCACGCGTGCGTGCGAGGAAATTTCCGTTCGCATCGAGCGCCGCGACTTCGATCTTGGTGCCGCCGAAGTCGACGCCGATCTGGATGAGCTTCGCACCCTCGGCCGCGAAAGCCGCCTGAATCCCGCTCGCTGTCGTGGTGCTGGACATGGGCGCAGGGTTGCCTGTGATGATTCGTGCGATTGCATCGCTGAAGCGAAGCACGTACTTTGCCTGACGATGACTGTCGCTGCCATTCCTCCGCCGACTCATGATCTCGCGCTGTTTCTCGACGTCGATGGCACGCTGATCGAGATCGCTTCGACGCCGCACGCCGTCGTCGTGCCCGAATCGCTGAAGGCATTGCTGCAAGCGCTGTCGAAACGGCTCGACGGCGCACTCGCGCTCGTCAGCGGCCGCAGCCTTCCCACGCTGGACTCGCTGTTTGCGCCGTTGCAGTTCGCCGCGGCCGGCATTCATGGCTGCGAACGTCGCGCCGCCGACGGCCGCCTGGTGCTGCCGACGATCGACGAGCAACGCTTTGCTGCCGCCCGCGACGAACTTGCGCAATGGAGCCAGCGTCATCCCGGCAGCCTGCTGGAAGACAAGCGGTATGCGCTCGCATTGCACTACCGGCTGGCGCCGCAACTCGAATCTGCCGCCTTCGACGAAGCGCAGCGCGCCTTGCGGCAGCTCGGCGGAACGCACGAACTCCAGCGCGGCAAGTTCGTGTTCGAACTGCGACCGGCGGGGTATTCGAAAGGCACGGCCGTCGCTGCCTTCATGAGGGAAGCGCCCTTTCGCGGTCGCCGGCCGCTGTTCATCGGCGATGACGTGACGGACGAAGACGGCTTCGGCGTCGTCAACGATCTCGGCGGCATTTCCATTCGCGTCGGCGACGTCGCAGAAACCGCAGCCCGGCATCGCCTCGCCGACGTCGGGGCCGTGCATCGGTGGCTCGGGGAACTGCAGTAGGTCCGCGCCGGTAACGGACGTGTCACAACGTCAAGAAGGTTGCGGCGCGCACGGACCTCGGCGCAAGATTTTCGCCCCTTCACGACCCGATCCGAGGAACGCCAGCGATGTGCGACAACGATTCGTTCGATGACATGGTCGAGTATGAACTGCGCGCCCGCGAGCTGTCGCGACGCAGGTTCGGCGCGATCGCGATGGGCACGAGTCTCACCATGATGCTGCCGCCGCTTGCGGGCGCCGCGGTCGCGGTGAAGGAAGCCGAAGTCGAGATCAAGACGCCGGACGGTGTCTGCGATGCGCACTTCGTGCATCCGGCCGAAGGCAGGCATCCGGCCGTGCTGGTGTGGCCCGACATCTTCGGCCTGCGCCCGACGTTTCGCGAAATGGGCAAGCGTCTCGCCGAATCCGGCTATGCCGTGCTCACCGTCAATCCCTTCTATCGGACCAAGAAGGCGCCGACCTCGCCGGAGAAGGCGGACTTCAATGATCCCGCCACGCGCACCGCGCTCATGGGTCTCGCGGGCTCGCTGAACGCGACGACCGCGACCGCGGACGCCAAGGCCTTCATCGGCTGGCTCGACGCGCAGTCAGCGGTCGATACGAAAAAGAAAGTCGGCACGACGGGGTACTGCATGGGTGGACCGATCACGATGCGCACGGCGGCGACCTTGCCGGAGCGGGTCGGCGCCGGCGCCTCGTTCCACGGCGGCGGTCTGGTCACCGACAAACCGGACAGCCCGCACCTGCTGGTGCCGAAGATGAAGGCGCACTATCTGTTCGCCATCGCCCAGAACGACGACGAAAAACAGCCCGATGCGAAGGACGCGCTGCGCGCCGCATTCGCCGCGGTCAAGCTGCCGGCGGAGATCGAGGTGTATCCGGCGATGCACGGCTGGTGTCCGCCGGATTCGCGCGTCTATGACGAGGCGCAGGCGGAGAAGGCGTGGGCGCGGTTGCTCGCGTTGTTCAAGACGGCGCTGGTGTAGCGGAAACGACGGCGGAATGGTTTCGGGTTAAGCGCGCTCTGCTTTCTTCTTCTGCTGTAGGTCAGGCTTCAGCCTGACATTCTTCTGGCCGGCTGAAGCCTGCCCCACAGGCAGATACGTATGGACGAACCGGACACTGCGGCGGACAACGCGATCGTCGAGCAATCACCTACAAGCCGCTGCGCCACCCGCCGATCTTCGAGCGCCTCATCCGACAAGGAGAACGTCCATGCGTCAGCTCAAGTCCGTCGCCCTGCTGATGGGCATCCTCGCCGTGTGCAGCGTCCGGGCCGATGAATCGCCCGAGGCACGCGCACGCGCCACCGAAGCGAAGATGACCGACGACGAACGCTTCTCGCTGATCGTCAGTGTCATGGGCGCCGTGCCGTCGATCGGCGTCCCGCGCGACCGGCGCATCCCGGAAAACGTCAGCAACATGAGCGCAGGCTACACGCCCGGCGTGCCGCGGCTCGGCGTTCCGGCCCTGCAGGCCAGCGACGCGAGCATGGGCGTGACCAATCCGGGCTATCGCCCGGACGACAAGGGCGCCACGGCGTTTCCGTCGTCGATCCTCGTCGGCGCGACGTTCGATCCCGGAATGGCCCGCCAGGTCGGTGCGGCCATCGGCCGCGAAGCGCGGGCGCGCGGCTTCAACGTGCAACTCGCCGGCGGCATCAATCTCGCGCGCGACGTGCGCAACGGCCGCAACTTCGAGTACTACTCCGAAGATCCCTGGCACACCGCCGTGTTCGGCGCCGCGGCGGTCAACGGCATCCAGAGCGAGGGCGTGATCTCGACGCTCAAGCACTTCGTGCTCAACTGCAACGAGACCAACCGTCACTGGCTGGACGCCATCATCGATCCGAATGCGCATCGCGAGTCGGATCTGCTCGCCTTCCAGATCGCGATCGAACGTTCGCAGCCGGGCTCGATCATGAGCGGCTACAACAAGGTGAATGGCACCTACGTCAGCGGCAATGCGCTGCTGCTGAACGACGTGCTCCGAGGCGCGTGGGGTTACAAGGGCTACGTGATGTCCGACTGGGGCGCAGTGCCGGAATGGCAGTTCGCGCTCGCCGGCCTCGACCAGGAGTCCGGGCTGCAGATGGACGTCAGGCAGTGGGGCGGCGAAGCGTTCACGGATCGACTGAAGGCCGCGTACGCCGACGGCAGTTTTCCGAAAGCACGCCTGTCGCAGATGGTCCAGCGCATCCTGCATGCCATCTATGCCGTCGGCGCCGACCAGTGGGGTCCGGCGCCGGCGATCGATCTCTCTGCGCACAACGAAATTGCACTGGAAGGCGCACGTCAGGGCATCGTGCTGCTGAAGAATGATGGCGTGCTGCCGCTTGCCACCGGCAAGCCGCTCAGGATTGCAGTCATCGGCGGGGATGCGCAGGAAGGGGTCATCAGCGGCACCGGATCGGGCGCCGTGCTGCCGGTCGGCGGTTTCGCCGGCGTCGTCAAGATCGGCGGCCCGGGCACGATGGGCGCGGCGCGCAACCTGTACCTGTTCGCGCCGTCGCCGCTTGCGGAACTGAAGAAGGCGTTGCCGGATGCGCAGTTCGAGTTCGATCCCGGCTACACAACGGCGGAAGCCGCGCTGCTGGCGAAGCGCTCCGATGTCGTCATCGCCTTCGGCACCCGCATCGAAGGCGAAGGTTTCGATCTGGCCGACCTGTCCCTGCCGCAGGGCCAGGACGCCGTGATCGACGCCGTGGCCAGCGTGAATCCGAACACGATCGTCGTGCTGCAGACCGGCAATCCCGTATCGATGCCCTGGCGCGACAAGGTGAAGGCCATCGTCGAAGCCTGGTTTCCGGGACAGGCCGGCAGCCAGGCCATCGCAGAGGTGCTTGCCGGCAAGGTGAATCCGTCGGGACGCCTGCCGATCACGTTCCCGGTCAATCTCGCGCAGACGCCCCGGCCCGAGCTGTCCGGCCTCGGCACGCCCTGGGGCACGCCGGTGACCATCCGCTATGACGAAGGCGCGGAAGTCGGATATCGCTGGTACGCGCAACACGATGCCACGCCGATGTACGCCTTCGGTCACGGCCTGAGCTACACGAGCTTCGACTACGGCAAGCTCAAGGTGCGCGGCGGCGACACGATTACCGCGACGTTCACGGTGACGAACACTGGAAAGATCGTGGGCGCCGACGTGCCGCAGCTCTACCTCACGAACGCCGCCGGCGAATCGCGCATGCGCCTGCTCGGCTTCGAACGGGTCCAGCTCGCGCCTGGCGCATCGAAGACCGTGACCCTCAAGGCGGATCCGCGACTGCTCGCGCGCTTCGAGGGCACCAACGGTCTGGGAAAATGGCGCATCGCCAAAGGCACGCACCGCGTCGCGCTCGGCAGATCGGCGGTCGAGCCAGTGCTGACGGCGGAGGCGACGCTGAAGGGGCGCCTGTTCGGAAGCTGATCTGCGTTAATCTTTCGCGAAACCTCATCGCGGAGTGTTCATGCAGCGCGTCGCTCTCGCCCTTCTCGTCGCGTTCGGACTGCTGGCGCCCTGGCGGGCTCACGCCTGTCAGGGGCCCTGGTTCGAGACATCGTTCGATACCGCAGCGCCGACCGCGACCGACATCGTGGCGGTCCAGGTCGAGTCGCTGGCCCTGGAAACCGATCCCTATCGATCCATCGGTCAAACGTTTCGCGGCAAGGTCCGCGTCCTGAAGCACTATCGCGGATCGGGACGGTTCGAAGACATCCGGTACACGAACAGCCGGTGCGGCGGACTGCATATCGACGTCGGCGGCATCTATCTCATTGCCACCAACTCGCAGACGCCGACCATCGAGCTGCGTGCAGACGAGGCGCCCATCGTGGCCCTTACGGGCTTCTTCACGTTCGATCCGCAACCCGTGCTCAGGCTCAGCGATACGGTGAAACAGCTCGAAGCCGCGTTGCGGGGCGACGGCACTTTCGCGATCACGACAGATGCCTCGCGACAGCAATTGTCCATATTCGATCCTGCTCCGCCGGTCCCGCCGCCCGAACCCATCGACACCCCATGACCCCTCCGCCAACTTGTACGGCGCGTTGCGCTTTGGTAGTTTTCTCCATTCAGGACTCTTTTTTCTTATAAGAGAACAAACCATGAAGGCAGGACGGCGAGGCGGAACGATGCTCATCGGGATGACTGCTGCCCTGCTGTGCGCGGCCTGCGGCTCGGGTCCGCAGCTCGTACGCGAGCAGGCGGGCAGCGCGCTGGCGTGCGATGACGCGCAACTGAGCGTCAACAGGACCCAGCGACGTTACCTCGGCGATGACATCTACGAAGCCGAGGGCTGCGGCAAGAAAGCGACTTATGAATGCGACCGCGCCTATGTGCTGCTGATCCCGGTCGGTACCGTGGCCTGTCACAAGAAGTGACGTGCAGCAGGTCCGCACCGTGACCCGACTCCACCTGCACCGCTTCCCGGCCGGCGTCTCATGACTCGCGACGTCTACGCCGGCGACGACGCACTGAACTCTGCGCAGCCGGCGCAGACGCCAACCTCGACCTTCCGTATCTCGCTGCACGCCGACGCCAGCCCCGACGTACTGCTGCGGGTGAGTTCGCATGTCAACGCACTCAATCGCACGCCGGTTTCGTTCGTACTGCAGCGTCAGGCGGACGGGGAAGTGAAGATCGAGATCGTGATTTCCGACTGCACCGCGTTCATGCAGGACATGCTGTGCAGGAAGCTGGCGCAGTTGACGTGCGTGTATGACGTCGACAGCACCGAACAACGCGAGCAGCAATAGTCAGCCGCAGTACCGCCTCCCTGCCCTCCGCCGCTGCGCGGAGGAGGGAAAGACTCCCAAGAACTCACGCGCGGCAGGCTGCATCATGAGTAGCGCAACACGTCTTTATCTCCGTCATCTCCGCGTCCCCTGCCAGCCCGCTTCATCCAGAAATACACCGGCAGTCCCGCCACCAGCAGCGCCATGCACCACCAGAATGCTTCGGCGCCGACGCCGTACAGGGTCCAGAGCGAATACACCGTAGCCAGCGTCGAGACGATGAGCAACGTCACGAGCCTGCCGCCCTTCACCTGCATCTCGCCGCGCCATGCGAGCTTCAACGCCGCCAGCGAACAAAGCAGATACATGACGAGAAACGCCGCCGTAGCGATCAGGATGATGAACGTGAAAATCCTCACCATCGAATCGCTGTAATTCATCAGGACGACGGGCGTGATGAGCGCACTGGTGATGAACAATGCGTGGCCGGGCGTGCCGTACTTCGAATCGCGGGCGAACACGGCCGGAAACACTGCCTCGCGCGCCAGCACGCGCGGCATCTCTCCCTGCACCAGGATCCAGCCATTCAACGCGCCGCAGCCGCTGATGAAGGCGAACAGCGCCACCGCGCTGGCCGCACGATCTCCCCAGAAAATGCGCACGGCATCCGCGAAGGGTGCATTGGACTGCGAAAGTTCGCTGCCGGGGATCAGCAGGATCACCGTAGTCGAGGCGAGCACGTAGATCACCGCGGCGAGCAGCGTACCGATCAGCGTCGCGCGGGGAATCGTGCGTTGCGGATCGATCACGTCGTCGCCGGGTACCGTGGCGCACTCGAGACCCAGGAATGCCCAGAGCGTCAGCGCCGCCGCGGCGGCAATCGCGGGAAACGAGAACGGCTGCGGCTCGACCCGAATGACCGCAGTGTCCTGCGCGATGAAGAGACTGCAGCCGAGAATGATCACCGCCGTCAGCGGCAACAGTTTCAACACCGTCGTGACGATCTGAAATGCGCCGGCGTACTGAACACCGCGCCAATTGAGGATCGTCAGCAGCCAGATGAGTGCGCAGGCAGTGAAGGCTGGTGCGCCGACGGTGGTTTTCAGTACCGGAACGAGTTCAGCCAGACTCGCGACGGTACCGATGGCGATGGCGGCGTTGCCGACCCAACAGGACACCCAGTACCCCCAGGCCATGAGAAAGCCGGCCAGCTCGCCGAAGGCCACGCGCGGATAGACATACGGTCCGCCCGCCTGCGGAAACACTTTCGACAATCGCGCAAACACATAAGCCAGCAGCAGCGCGCCGGCCGCGGTGACGAGCCAGCCGAACACGCTGTTCAATCCGTAAGGCGCGAGCGAGGCCGGCAGCAGGAATACGCCCGAGCCGATGATGTTGCCGACGACCAGCGCCAGGCACATCCAGAAGCCCATCTTGCCGCGTTTGCCGGGAGCTGCACTCATGCGCGCCGCGTGATCGTCGTGTTTGAATAGCCCGCATGGGCAAGCTAACCCGCGCCATCGCTTCTGTCGCGTTTTTCTGGCGCAGGCGATACCGCATCCGCAGCGAACTGCGCATCGCCTGGCCGCCGACGGCTTCCCGGATCAGGTGATCGAGGCGCGGTAGATGCCTTCCATCGCGGTGTCGAGGGTCTTGTTGAATTCCTCGTCCGACTGCTGTGCCGTCAGTCCTTCCGACAACGCGCGCGAGAAGCTGGCGATGACGCCCTTGTTGGCCGCGAGCTTCGCGTTGGCGTCGTCGCGCGAGTAGCCGCCCGACAGCGCGACCACGCGCAGCACTTGCGGATGCGCGACCAGATCCGCGTACAGATTCGCCTTGGTCGGAATCGTGAGCTTGAGCATGACTTTCTGATCGGGACCGAGCGCATTCAGCTCTTTCAGGATCGCGGCCTTCAGCAACTCCTCGGCCTGATCCTTGTTCGGGGTCTTGATGTCGACTTCCGGTTCGATGATCGGCACGAGTCCGGCGGCGAGAATCTGTTTGCCGACTTCGAACTGCTGCTTCACGACCTCGTTGATGCCGGCTTCGTTCGCCTGCTTGATGACCGAACGCATCTTGGTGCCGAACACCTGCCTGGCCTTCGCCCGCGCGAGCAGCGCATCGAGACCGGGGATCGGCTTCATGACCTGCACGCCGTTGCGCTCGTCGGCCAGACCCTTGTCGACCTTCAGGAAGGGCACGATGTGCTTCACTTCCCACAGGTAGGTCGGCGTCGGCTTGCCGGCGATGTCGCGATCCATGGTGTTCTCGAAAAGAATCGCACCGACGAGCCGCTTACCGTCGAACGCCGGGCTGGTGATGATGCGGGTGCGCATCTGGTGCACCACGTCGTACATGCCTTCCTCGCTGGACCAGGCACTGTCCGTAACGCCGTAAAGCGCCAGCGCCTTCGGCGTGCTGCCGCCGCTCTGGTCGAGCGCCGCGATGAAACCCTTGTCGTCCCTGACCTTCTGCAACTGACTGTCGAATGTGCTCACGATGGCTCCTGAAAGATTCCGGCCGCAGGCGCGGCGCAAGGCGATGAATACGATGGAATGCGCGGGGCCCGGATTCTAACTCCAGAATCCGCACAACCAAAACAGCCCTCGCGGTGCGTTCAGCTACCGGTCCTGCGCTTCCTCGATCGACGCCGCGAGAATCGTCATCGCCTCATCGACATTCGCCTTCGAAACCAGCAGCGGCGGCATGAAACGGATCGTGCTCTGGCCGCAGGACAGCAGCAGCAGACCGTTGTGGAAGGCGCGCGTGACGATGCTTTCGCAGAGTTTCGCAGCTGGAGCCTTGGTGCTGCGATCCTCCACCAGTTCCATGCCGAGCATCAGGCCCTTGCCGCGGACGTGGCCGATGCAGGCGAAGCGGCCCTGCAGGTCGCGCAGCTGGTTGATGAAGTAGGTGCCGACCTCGGCGGCATTCGCCATGTACTCCTTCTCGACCAGGTCGAGTGTCGCGAGCGCAGCCGCACAACACAGCGGGTTGCCGCCATAGGTGTTGCCGTGCGCGCCGCGCTGCCATTTTTCCATCAGCGTTCTTTTCGCAACGACCATGCCGATCGGCAGGCCGGAGCCGAGGCCCTTCGCGAGCGCCATGATGTCGGGCTTCGCGTCGAAATGTTCGCTGGCGAACATCTTTCCCGTGCGGCCGATACCGGATTGCACTTCGTCGAAGATCAGCAGGATGCCGTGCCGGTCGCAGAGCTGTCGCAGCCCCTGCAGGAAGCCGTCGGGCGGCACGAGATATCCGCCCTCGCCCTGGATCGGTTCGACCAGGATCGCCGCGACTTCCTGCGCCGGCACGTTCGAACGGAACAGCACGTTCTCGATGTAGCTGAGCACGGCCGCGCCCTGATCCTCGCCGGCGAACAGCGGCCGATAGGCATTCGGATACGGCACGTGCGTGACGCCGGGCATGGTCGGGAAGAATCCCTTCTGCTGGGTGTACTTGCTCGACGTGAATGCCAGCGAACCCATCGTGCGGCCGTGAAAGCCGCCGAGAAAACCGATGAAGCGCGAACGTCCGGTCACGTAGCGCGCGAGCTTCAGTGCGCCTTCGACGGCTTCGGTGCCGCTCTGGCAGAAGAAGCTCATGACGGGCTCGCCCATGGGATTCACGGCATCGATCTTTTCCGCGAGCGCAGTCTGGCGTTCGTGCCAGTAGTCGCTGGAGATGTGCAGGAACTGATCGGCGGCGTCCTTGATCGCCTGCACGACCGCCGGGTGACTGTGTCCCGTCGAACACACGGCGATGCCGGCGGCGAAGTCGAGGAAGCGGTTGCCGTCGACATCCCACACCTCCACGCCCTTGCCGTGCGACATGGCGAAGGGATAGTCGCGCGGGTACGAAGGCGAGGTGACCAGCGCGTCGCGCTGGATCAATGCCTGGGCTTGGGGACCGGGAAGCGGAGTCTTGATGTGGGCGGATTGCATGGTCGTCACTTGTTCAAGAAGCGGAACGAAACAGGAGGGCCGCAAAAGTCTGCGACTGGCTCCGTGGGGCGAGATGCGTTTTGTGGCGCGTTCGGTGATGATGGCAGGCAACGGGTTTATCGCCTTCCGCGTCGATCGGCAATGGGTCGGAACGAGATGAAAGTCATCGTGCTCGGTAGCGGTGTGATCGGCGTGACTTCTGCCTGGTACCTGGCGAAGGCCGGCCATGAAGTCGTCGTGATCGACCGGCAACCGGGTGCCGCACTGGAAACCAGTTTCGCGAACGCCGGAGAAATCTCGCCGGGCTATGCCTCGCCCTGGGCCGGACCGGGCATGCCGCTGAAGGCGATCAAGTGGCTGTTCCAGCGTCATGCGCCGCTGGTGGTGCGTCCGCAGGTCGATCCGGCGCAGTGGCGCTGGATTCTGCAGATGCTGCGCAATTGCACGTCCGCACGCTATGCCATCAACAAGAGCCGCATGGTGCCGATCGCGGAATACAGTCGCGACGTGCTGCGCGAGTTGCGCGCACAGACCGGCATCCGGTACGACGAGCGCTCGCTGGGCACGCTGCAGCTCTTCCGCACCCGGAAGCAGCTCGACGGTGCTGCGGACGACGTCGCGGTACTCAAACAGCTCGGCGTTCCCTACGAAGTGCTGGACCCCGAAGGCTGCATTCGCGCCGAGCCGGGACTCGCCGAAGTCCGTCCGGTCATCGTCGGCGGCTTGCGGTTGCCGCAGGATGAAACGGGCGACTGTCACCTGTTCACGCAGCGTCTCGCCGCGCTGGCGCAGCAGTCGGGTGTGCGATTCCACTATCAGACGCGCATCGAAGGCATCGAGCGCTCGGGCGATCGCATCGGCGGCGTGCGCACGGACCAGGGCCGGCTCGAGGCGGATATATATGTGATGGCGCTCGGCAGCTTCTCGACGCCGATGGCGCGCACGCTCGGCGTCGATCTGCCCATCTATCCGGTGAAGGGCTACTCCATCACCGTCCCGATCGCGGACCTGGCGACGGCGCCGCAATCGACGATCATGGATGAGAGCTACAAGGTCGCGATCACGCGCCTCGGCGATCGCATCCGCGTCGGCGGCACGGCGGAACTGTCGGGATTCAACTCGCGCCTGCACGAAGCACGACGCGCCACACTCGAACTGTCGTTGCTGGGCCTGTTTCCGCGCGCCGGCGATGTCGCGAAGGCGACGTTCTGGACCGGCATGCGGCCGATGACACCCGATGGCACGCCCATCGTCGGCCGCAGCCGCTACGCCAATCTCTATTTCAACACCGGCCATGGCACGCTCGGCTGGACGATGGCCTGCGGCTCGGGCCGGATCATTGCGGACCTCATCTCGGGGCGCGCGCCGGATATCGATGTGAGCGGGTTGAGTCTGGAACGCTATCGCTGAAATCCTCGCTCCCCCTCTTCTGTAGGTCAGGCTTCAGCCTGACTGTTTTCAGGCCGGCTGAAGCCGGCCCCACAGGAAGAGGGCGATGCGACCAACGAATGGCAAGCGCCGCAACGACCGCTGCCACACGCCGGCCGTGTCAGGCATCGCAATCGTTCGTCTATAGTCGACGCATGACGTCCGTTGCCGCTTCATCCGCCGTACCGCGAGGCCTGTCGCGCCTCTTCGGCCTGCAGCGCATCCGCGTCACGCTCATCGCGGCGGGACTGCTCGGACTGCTGCTGAGCCTGCCCAGCGAGACGGCCACGTACGTCGTCGTGCTGCGCGCCTTGATCGTCGGCTTCGCCGCCATGCTGATGTTCGGCGTGTTCGAGCAATGGCCGCGCACGCTGCGGCGTGTGCCTCGCTCGGTACTGCAGCTCATCGCGATCGTCGTCGTGATTCCGTTGGCTGCGATGCTTGCGTACACCCTGACCACCCACGACTACGAACAGTTCACCGACGACCAGAAGCGTGCGATGGCCGCGGGCTTCGGCATGCTCGTGTTCACGGGCATCCTGTTTGCTCCCTGGATCGCCGTGGGCGCCATGCTGAAACAGCGCGACACGTTCGCCCGCGAACAGGCGCTGGCGTTCGAGCTCGAACGCAGCCAGCTCGAACGCAGTGCGCTGGACGCGCGCCTGCGACTGCTGCAGGCGCAGGTCGAACCGCACTTCCTCTTCAACACGCTCGCCAACGTGCAGGCGCTGGTCGACGCCGGATCGCCGCAGGCCTCGCGCGTGCTGGCGAGCCTGATTGCGTATCTACGCGCCGCGGTGCCGCGCATGCACGAATCGTCGACCCGACTCGACCAGGAGCTGCGACTGGTGCGCGCCTATCTGGACGTCATGCAGATGCGCATGCCCGATCGCCTGCAGTTCTCGCTGCGCGTCGATCCGGCCGCGCAGGCCCTGCCCTGTCCGCCGATGACCGTGCTGACGCTGGTCGAAAACGCAGTCCGGCACGGCATCGATCCGAGCGAGGACGGCGGCCGCATCGATATCGATGTCATGGTGCGCGGCGAGCGCTGCATCATCCGCGTCAGCGATACGGGCGTCGGCCTGCAGGCCTCCAGCGACGGACTCGGCACGGGACTCTCCACGCTGCGCGAACGATTGCGCCTGGCGTACGGCGGCAGCGCGCAGCTGCGGCTGCTCGAAGTCGAGCCGCGGGGTGTCTGTGCCGAACTCGACCTGCCCATGCCGTCATGACGCAACCGACTGCATTGATCGCGGACGACGAACCGCTGCTGCGCGACGCGCTGGAGCGGATGCTGCTGCGGGCCTGGCCCGAACTCATCATCGTCGCGCAGGCCCGCAACGGTCGCGAAGCCATCGACCTGTTCGAGACGCATCGGCCGGCCATCTGCTTTCTCGACGTACACATGCCCGGGATCACGGGCATCGAAGCGGCCAGCCACATCGGGCGCCGTGCGCATCTGGTATTCGTGACGGCCTACGATCAGTACGCCGTGCAGGCCTTTTCGCAGGGAGCACTCGACTACCTGGTGAAGCCCGTCGAACCGCAACGACTGGCAGATACGGTGGCGCGACTGCAGGAACGGCTGCGCAGCGCACAACCGGCACTGAATACGGAGGCCGTGCTGCAACAGCTCGTTCAGTCGCTGCGGCTCGGCGCGTCCGCCGCGCCGCTGCGCTGGATCCGCGCTTCGATCGGCTCCACCGTGCGCCTCATTCCGACCGAGGACGTCGACTACCTGCGCTCGGACGAGAAGTACACGCGCGTGGCCTGGCGCGACGACAACGGCAAACCGCAGGATGCCATCGTGCGCACGCCGCTCAGGGAACTGATCGCGCAGCTCGATCCCGCACAGTTCGCCCAGGTGCACCGCTCCGCCGCCGTGAATCTGCGCGCCGTCAGTCACGTGATCCGCGGCGAGAACGAGACCGCGGACATTCATCTCAAGGGACGCGAGGAAGTGCTGCCGGTCAGCCGCAGCTACCTGCATCTGTTCCGGCAGATGTAGCGCTCAGGCGTCGGGCGTGGCGTCCGCGGCGATTCTGGAGTCGCCGGCACGTTTCACGAGGTAGTAGCCCGCGGTGACCGCGATGGTCAGTGCGCCGATGCCGAGCATCGTCATGCCCGTCATGTGCTCGAAGTCCAGCACGATGATGTGCCGGCCGATCGCGATCGTGGCGACGATCAGGATGATCTCCAGTCGCAGGCGGTGCTCGGTGAAATACGTGCGCAGCGTGTCCAGCAGTTCCAGGCCGAGGATGATCAGCAGGATGCCGGCAAAGGCGCGCTGCAGCGCCCGCTGCAGCTCGGGCACGGAATCGACGTTCGTCGGCCCGGTGCCGCTGGTGATTCGATGCTCGATCGCCTGGTAGATCAGGTAGAACATTTCGGCGATGGCGATCGTCAGCACGATGAGCAGCAGCACCTGCAGCAGCACGATGACGATGCGTTCGAATCGTACGGTCAGGTCAGTCAGGGGTCCGGAGCTGCCGATCATTGTTGTTTCCTTCGTTGCGTCGGTGGCGCGCGCGGCCGATTTCACGGCTGCAAGCCGCGGATTGCAAGTCGCGACCTGCCGCAGTCGTGGCGCTACTCCTCCACGGCGGCGCGCAGACGTTCGATCGCCGCATCCCAGTGCGCGGAAATGATGTCGAGGCACTGGCGCGCCTCGTCCAGCTTCGCCGGTTCGATCTCCCACATCTGCTCGCGCCCCTGCCGCAGGCCGCGCACCAGCCCCGCGTCCTGCAACACGTGCAGATGCTTGGTGACCGCCTGGCGCGTCACATCGACATTGGCCGTCAGCGCCGCGATCGATGCCGGACCGCCCGAGCACAGCCGCGCCACCAGCCGCAGGCGGGTCGCATCGCCCAGCGCCGCAAACACCGGGGCCGCGGCGTGCAGTTTCGCTTCAGGGCGTCTGGGCAACATACCGCTCCAGCGCCACGGCCTGTTCGTTCCAGCCGCCGACGTTCTCCTGGTACACCTTCGCGCGACGCGCCAGCGACAGCTGGTTGAAACCCGACTCGGTGATGGTGAGTTCGGTGCCGCCGGCCACCTCCTTGAGTTCGAACACGACCAGCGTCGTCGGCTCCGCCGAATAGTCGGCCTGCGGATCCTTCATGCCCGGATGCCAGCGCCAGGAAAACAGCGATTCGGCGCGCATCTCTTCGACGAAGATGAAGTAGTCGTCGTCGCCCGCGATCTCCGGCCGCATCACCATGCGCACGCGCGCACCGGGCTCGAACTGGCCTTCCCATTTCGCGACGCCGAACCAGGCACAGAATTCTTCGATGTTCGTCAGCGCACGCCAGACTTTGCTGCGCGGTGCGCGCAGGGTGATGCGCTTCTCGATCGTGCGGGGCGTAGCGGTGTTCATGGCGGATACCTCGGCGGCGGAGAGGGCGGCTGACATGCAATCGTTCGGTTGCATGTTAGGCGGGCCCGCGGCACATATGCAACCATATGGTTGCCTTTCGATGATTCGACATCGAGTGCACCGGTCAGCACGGATCTGGCACGCGATCTCCGACGATGACACTATCCGCGCGCCGAAAACCGGAAGTCATCCATGGCAACAGTCGAGATCGTACCGGCGACGACAGCGCAACGAGCGGCGCTGGAAAACCTGATGCAGCTCTACATCCACGACTTTTCCGAGCACTGGGCCGGGCGGAGCGAAGGCGAGCTGCGCGAGGACGGCCGGTTCGCACCGTATCCGCTGGATGCGTACTGGAGCGAGCCCGCGCACGTGCCGCTGCTGATTCGTCGCGGCGGTTCGCTGATCGGCTTCGCGCTGCTGAATGCGAATTCTCATACGGGGCAGCCGGTGGATCGCAACGTCGCGGAGTTCTTCATCGCGCGCAAGTATCGGCGCACCGGCGTCGGCACCGAGGCGGCGCATGCCGTGTTCGCCCGATATCCGGGGCAATGGGAAACGGCGGTCGCGCGCCGCAACCTCGCGGCGCTGGCGTTCTGGCGCAAGACCATCGCGGCGTGCCCGCAGGTGTTCGATCTCGGGGAACACGACATCAACGACGCACACTGGAATGGACCGGTGATTCGCTTTCAGACCCGCTCATGACTTCGGCAGCGGATTTCGACCTGCCCTCGCCGTACCTGATGGAGATTCGCGTCGAGGAACGCGACATCGATGCGTACCAGCACGTGAACAATGCGGTGTACGTGACCTGGTGCGACCGCTCTGCCTGGCATCACTCTGCCGCACTGGGAATACCGATCGAGCGATGTCTGGAACTCGATCGCGGCATGGCGGTGGTGCGTACGTCGATCGCCTATCTGCGCCCGGCGTTTCGCGACGATTCGCTGGTCATGGCCACCTGGCTGCTGCCGGCAGACAGCCGGTTGTGCCTGCGGCGGCGCTTTCAGTTGATGCGACCTGTCGACGGCACGACGCTCTGTCGGGCGGAAGTCGAATATGCGTGCATCGAACTGTCGAGCGGCCGGCCGGTGCGCTGGCCAGCCGAGTTCCGGCCGGCGTATGCGAGCCGGTCCGACGTGCTGGCAGCGTTGCCGCAGCTGACACCGGTGTAGGAAGCGGCCGGTTTCTCGGCGAGATAGGCCACGCGCGACAGCCGCCGTTCGCTGGCGAGCCGATGCACGACGGCGAGAAATGCCTGCCGTCCTTCGAACCGCTCCCGCCCTTCCACATCGAGCAGTTCGCTGCGATGCCGTTCGCGCGCACGATGCCAGCGCCCCGACACCAGCGCGGCATTGCCGGTGACGTCCTGCTGCGAAAGCGGCCTGAAGCCGGCCAGCTCCAGCAGTTGCTCGTTCGTTCCCTGCGGAACGAACACGAAGGAACCGACACCGCTGCGCTGCGCGAGCTGCTCGCCGCTCACCGGGCCGGTGATCACCGCCGGATCGGTGAACATCACGCGCGCGCCCGGTTTCACGACGCGATGCCATTCCCACAGCATGCTCAGGCGCTGCGGGAAGCGGTTGAGCGAATCGATGCACACCAGCGCATCGAACGATCCATTGTCGAACGGCAACGGCGCGTTCGCATCGACCGCACGGAAGTTCGCGCTGCCGACTCGCCTGCCGTCGGCAAGCCGGCAGGCCATCGCGACTGCATGCTCGTCGGCATCGATGCCGACGACATTGCAATCCGTCTGGTCGCCGAGATAGAGCGTCGGCCCGCCGGAACCGCAGGCGACTTCGAGCACCTGCTGTCCCGGCCGGAGATTGAGCCATGCGATGAAGCGGTCGTACTCGTCGAGCGTCAGCCAGCTGTTCTGGCCGATGTCGTCGCCGAAAGCCTCGCGACGGATCTCGGCCAGCAGCTGCGCGTCGCCGAACAGATCTGCATGCGTCGCTGCCATGTCGTGTTCATCCGCCGACAGCGATCCGGCGGTCCGGCTGCCGGCGCTTCAGCCGCGGAATCAGCATGGGCACGCGGCGGCGATAGTTCTCGTACTCCGGATGGGCGGCCACCAGGTCGCGCTCTTCGAACTGGATGGCGACCAGGATGTACGCCGTCGTGACCAGTGCGAAGAACAGGTGCGTCACCGTCATGACCGGTGTCGCCCAGAAGACGATCAGCCAGCCCACGTACAGCGGATGACGCACGATCCGGTACGGCGCAGGCGTCGCGAACTTCAACGGCGTGTACGGCTTGCCCAGCAGTTGCAGCCACACCTGGCGCAGGCCGAAGAGATCGAAATGGTTGATCAGGAACGTTGCGACCAGCACCAGGCCCCAGCCGAATGCATAGGCGGCGTGGAGCGCGCCACGCGCGAGCGGCGAGGCGACTTCCCACACGACCCCTCCGAGCGGCTGCCAGAAGGAAAACAGCGCGATCAACGCCAGGCTGGAGAACAGCACGTAGGTACTGCGCTCGGCGGCGTGCGGGATGAGGCGCGTCCACCAGCGCTTGAATGCCGGTCGCGCCATGACGCTGTGCTGAAGCGCGAACAGCGTGAGCAGTCCGAGATCGACCAGCAGCGCATTTGCCAATGGTGCGTCGCGGACGGAATCCATCGACTTCGGCACCCACAGGTTGCCGATGAAACCGATGGCGTAGAGGAACGTCGCGAGAAAGACGGCATAGCTGGCGATGCCGTACAGAAAGATCAACAGTCGTTTCATGGCCTTTTCTCCAGAACAGATGAACGATTCGTCGCGCCGCCACTCACCCGCGTCATGCACCGGTCCCTGGCGTAGGTCAGTGACTACGGCTGCCCATGGATCAGCACCCGTCGGGCCGCTTGTGCGGTCACAGGCGTTGTGACAAAAGGCTAAGGTTCCGGCCGTTGACGAGTCCCGGGCGCTCACCGGGAATTGACCGGGATTTGGCCGGGAATCGACGGGATCAGTCGCCGTGTCGCACCAGCTCTTCATGAACGAACCAGTCACCTTCGGTCCGTATCGTTTCGATGCGCAGTCGTCGCGACTGTGGACGGGCGAACAGGAAATCCGCCTTACGCCCAAGTCGGCGGCGGTGCTGGGCATGCTGCTGCAGCGCGCGGGCCAGCCGGTAACCAAGCAGGAACTGTTCGCTTCCGTGTGGAGCAACACCATCGTCAGCGACGATGCGCTCGTGACCTGCGTCCAGGAACTGCGCAAGGCGCTCAAGGATGACGCGCGCGTACCGAGCTATATCGAGACGCGTCATCGTTCCGGCTATCGCTTCGTCGCATCGGTCAGCGCGGGTACGACACTGGCGCAGCGAACCGGCGCACCTTCGCAGCTGACGACGATCGCCGTCCTGCCGTTCACGGACATGAGTCCGGGCCGCGACCAGGACTACTTCTGCGACGGTCTTGCCGAAGAACTCATCGATGCGCTGACCCAGGTCGATGGTGTGCGCGTGGCAGCGCGCAGCCTGTCGTTCCAGTTTCGCGGCGCCGGCATCGATCTGCGCGAAGTCGGCCGTCAGCTCGGCGTCGGCGCGATCGTCGAAGGCAGCGTACGCAAGGCGGGCGATCGCCTGCGCATCACGGTGCAGCTGGTGGATGTCGCGAGCGGCTACCAGCAATGGTCGCAGCGTTTCGAGCGCGAGATCGGCGATGTGTTTGCGATCCAGGACGAGATCGCCGCCAGCGTCGCAACGATCCTGCGCGGCGGCGATCTGTCGACGCGCGAGCGCCAGGCGCTGCGCCGCCCGGAAACCGGCGCCGAGCCTTACGAATACTTCCTGCGCGGACGGCAGAGCCTGCATCGCATGCGCCAGCCCGATCTCGAACGCAGCCGGCGCATGTTCGAACACGCCATCGAACTCGACCGTCGCTACGCGCCCGCCTGGGCGGGGCTCGCGACCCTCCATGCATTGCTGTACGAATGGTGGGGCTCGCACACGGAGGATCTGCAGCGCGCCGATCTCGCCAGCCACACCGCGATGGAACTGGCGCCGCAACTCGCCGACGCGCATGTGGCACGCGGCCTCGCACTGTCGCTGCATCGTCGCTACGAGGAATCCGAGCAGCATTTCGAAGCCGCGATCCGCATCAATCCGAATCTCTACGATGCCCACTACTACTACGGGCGAACTGCGTTCGCCCACGGCGCGCTGGAACGTTCCGCCGAACTCTTCCGACGCGCAGCGGAAGTGCGTCCGGAAGATTTCCAGAGCCAGATGCTGTATGCGCAGTCGCTCTTCATGGTGGGACGAACCGCCGAAGCGCGGGAAGCCAATCGCGCCGCTGTCGTTCGTGCCGAACGCATTCTCGCGCTCAACCCGGTCGACGGCCGCGTGCTGTCGCTGGGCTCGGGCGCCTTGCACTCCGACGGCCAGACCGAACGCGCCGTGGAGTGGGCACAGCGTGCGCTGCAACTTTATCCGGACGACATGAGTGCGCTGATGAATGCCACCTGCCTGATGGCAAAACTCGGCCGCAAGGAAGATGCGCTGACCTATCTGGAACGCGCGCTCGGTCGCGGCTGGGGCAAACGCGACTGGATCGAACAGGACTCCGACTACGACAGCCTGCGCGACGATCCGCGTTTCCAGGCGCTGATGGCGAAACTGAAATAGCGCCCACGTCGACGCGATGTCGACGTGACTATGTAAAGCGCGCCGCGCGATTCGTTTCGGCAAACGGAACCTCGATCACGGCATGGACATTTCGCCGCCGTCGCACGTGCAACATGCATCCCTTCCGCAGGTACTGCATGGCATGATCGACGCGTTGGATGGACCGTCGATGCTGTTACATAACCCGGTCATCGCGAGCAACGCTGCTTGCGAACGGACCGCAGAGGTGACGTCATGAAGCAACCAGGAGACTCGTCTTTCTCGTCGGATGCCGAGATGGAAGTGGAACTCACCACCCAGGATCTCGTCGGCCTGACGCCGGCGTATCCCGTCGCGCCATCGATCACCTCCGTCGAAACCGCGACGCTCGTTGCCGTCGCTGCACCGGCTGCGAATGCGGCAGCGTCACCTGCAAGCCCGGCGAACCTGCGCTGGCTGGCGCCGCGAGCCGTCGGTCTCGCTGCGACAGTGGCGG
>NZ_DAINNK010000011.1:0-55437 GCF_036735925.1 Povalibacter sp. | reverse complement strand
CGTTGATCGCCATCGTCTCGCTCGCGGAACTGGCGCCGCCGCAGCGCATCGTCGAGCGACCCGTCTCGAACTGGGCGCCGGTGCCCGATCCTGTGGCCGTTGATGAGTCTACTGAAGAAGCCCCGCCGACCCTGATCGCCAATCCGTTCGATCCCAGCGAAGTGTTCGAACTGCCGCCCGGCCTCACCCGCGACCAGGCGCGCGACATGGTCGCGGAGTTGCTGCTGAAGCGTGCCAGCGAAAGGCAGGTTTACGCGGGTCATCGCCGCTGACTCGGTGGCCTTCGCGGCTCCGGTCTTCTTTCACCAGTCTGACGTCTGGCCGGGCATGTCATGTTCGGCGAGTTTTTCGACAGCCGCCGCTGAGGCAATGTCCGCGTTGCGCGTGTCGCTCAGCATCTTGCTAGGCCACCGGATACAGTCTTGGAAACCACCGCTCGATCACATCGATCGGAAATCCCAGACGCAGCGGCGCCTTGTGCGACTCTGATACGAGCAGCTTCTTTTCGACAAGGGCGGAGATCACACGACGGGCGGTTCGCTCGCTCACGTCGAGGAGCCTGGGAACACGCCCTCGATCCAGATCTCCAGAGAGCAAAGCCTCTCGCAGCAGAGCAAAGCTACGCCTCGGCAGACGCTCTGCATCCTCTTCATCCCGCACATACAGCTCGATGCGGCGTTGCAGCTCCGAGGGTTCGAGCAGCTCGCGCATGTAGCGAACCTGATCGAGACAGCACTCGAGAAAGAAGGCGCAGAAGTCGATCAGCGCGCTTTGCGACAAAGCACCCCGGCCGTCGAGATCGCCTTTGCGTGGTTCATCCGCTGCCATCAACAGACGCTTGTAGTCGGCTGAGCGACGCGCAAGACCCCTGGAGATCGACCATAGAGCCGAGCCCACACCGAGATCGAGCAGCATCGCATGCGACATCAAGCGCGTGACGCGACCATTACCGTCGAGAAACGGATGGACCCACAGAAGTCGGTGGTGAGCCGCAGCGGCGGCGATGGCTTGTCGCGGTTTCGTGAGTCGTTCCGAGGAATAGGCATGTTCGAAACGATCCAGGAAAGCCGGCAAGTCTTCGCCCGGTGGCGGCACGTGCCGTCCCACCGCCACTCCTCGCCTGCGCAACTCACCCGGGACGACCTGCAACCGCTCATGCGTATCCGGATTCTCGACCGTGAGCAGACTCTCTGGCAGCCGCGAGCAGAACTCTCGGTGCGTCCACTCGATGAACGCTCGTGAAGCCGGCGGCCTGGGAAAATCTGCGCGTGCATCGATCATTCGCTGCACCTCGATGTGAGCGCGCGCTTCGAGCTGCAAATCCCGCCGATGAGGGTCGGCCGAATAGTCCGCTGCCAGCGCACGATCGATATCCCGAGGGTGCGTGTTGTGACCTTCGATCAAGTTCGAGTAGTAGCAGTTCATCGACCGAACCAGCTCGGCCACCGACATTCGAACGGTGGGATGAAGCTGTCCGGAAAGTTCACTGGCTTCGCGCGCCAGATCGAACGCGAGGTTCTCCAGCACGTCGGTGCCTTCCGCGGGCATGAACGGCTCGGCAGCAGTGGGCCTCAAAGAACTCCCTCAACCGGGCCATCGGTGGCCGGATTTGTGGCCGGAATAGTAGATGCAGAATCAATGAATTGTAACTATCTCGGCCCCTGTAATGGCCGGATGGCTGGCCGGATCCCGGAAAGCGCCCGGCGGCTTGAACAAACACGTTGATCAAGGAAAGGTCGAGGCGCATGGCGTTCTTCGCCACGCTCTTTCAACCGCTCTTGCGGCGGTATGCCACGTTGCATCTCGACGCGCTTGGCCCATGTCTCGGCTTCCGCTTTGGTGTCAAAGAATCGGTCTGATCCTTGATCCCGCCTACTCGCACGCGTGCGCACCAAGTCTTCTTCGAACGCTTGTTCGAACGTTGATCAATGGATGCCATGTCAGATCTCCACGAGCGAGTGGAGACCGTCTAGCGAGGTGTTTAGCTGCTCGTCCACATCTGGGTTCGTGATCGAAAACTGGTCCGATGGTGTCATGTTCAACGCGTTACAGTCCGCGCGGTGAACCACGAAAAACCCTTGTTTTCTCGGGGAAATGGTGGCCAGGGTCGGAATCGAACCAACGACACGCGGATTTTCAGTCCGCTGCTCTACCAACTGAGCTACCTGGCCACGGAGGGCTGATCGGGCATGAGCCCGGGTCTCGGACCGGAACGGCCGGAGGGGCGCGTATTAGAGCGGTGAGGCGACGGGCCGTCAAGGACAAACCGGGTCGGGTCTGCGCGGGATTGTCCAAGACGACCAGCGTCTGGCGGCACATGCTGCACGCCACGAGAGACGGCGTAAGTCCATGTTTTTATGGGACGAACGGAGGGGACATGGCGATATCGGCCCGCTGCAACTTTCGTCGCGCATCAGGCGTTGGATCAGCTCTTCCCTTGCCGGTTACGCATACACATATAAGGAGCGAGTAATGGCAACCGCGAAGACCCTCCCCACCGGATATCCGGCGCATGCGCTGCTGTCGCCGGCGCAGCGCTATTCGCAGGTGCGCGCCCTGTCGGTGGCGATCTGCGAGCCGCTGCAGATCGAGGACTACGTCGTGCAGAGCATGCCGGAGGCGAGTCCGGCGAAATGGCATCTCGCGCACACGAGCTGGTTCTTCGAGAAATTCCTGCTGAAGCCGCACGCGCGACGTTACGCGTCGTTCGACGAACGGTTCGACTACCTCTTCAACTCGTACTACCAGACGCTCGGCCCGATGCACGAGCGGCCGAACCGCGGGCTGCTGACGCGTCCGACGATCGCTGAGGTGATGCGATATCGCGCGCATGTCGATGAGCACATGCAGCGCCTGCTCGAAGACGAGCCGGAGAACTTTCGCATCATCGAACTGGCGACGCTCGGACTGAATCACGAGCAGCAGCATCAGGAACTGATGCTCACCGACATCAAGCACCTGTTTTCCCGCAATCCGCTGCTGCCGGCCTATCGCGCCGCGACGCCCGGCGTGCCGTCGCATCCCGTCGATCCGCTGCGCTTCGTGACGTTCGACGGCGGCATCGAGGAGATCGGCGCCACCGGCAAGCATTTCTGTTTCGACAACGAAATGCCGCGGCACCGTGTGCTGACGGAAGCGTATGCGCTCGCCGACCGGCTCGTGACCAACGCCGAGTACGCCGAGTTCGTGCGCGACGGCGGCTATCGCCGCGCGGATTTCTGGTTGTCCGATGGCTGGTCCACGGTGTCGAACGAGGGCTGGACGCGGCCGTTCTACTGGAATGAATCGCTCGACGCAGAATTCACGCTGGCCGGCATGCAATCGCTGGATCCGGCCGCGCCGGTCTGCCACCTGAGTTATTTCGAGGCCGACGCTTTCGCCCGCTGGAGCGGCGCGCGGCTGCCCACCGAGGCCGAGTGGGAGCTGGCGGCGGCGCGAACGAGGATCGAAGGCAATCTCCTTGCGCGCGATCTCGCAGCAGCGCCGCTGCATCCGCAAGCTGCCGGCAACGGCGAGCGCGTCCGCCAGCTATTCGGCGACGTGTGGGAATGGACCGCTTCGTCCTACCTCGCCTATCCCGGCTATCGGCCCGCCGCCGGCGCGCTAGGCGAATACAACGGCAAGTTCATGTGCAATCAGTTCGTGCTGCGCGGCGGCTCCTGCGTGACGCCGGCAGATCATGTACGTGCGAGCTACCGGAACTTCTTCTACCCGCAGGCGCGTTGGCAGTTCATGGGACTGCGGCTGGCGCGCGATCTCTGAGAGTCCCCTCCCTGCCCTCCCCCGCAAGCGGAGGAGGGAAGCAAGTCAGGAGTCCATGATGTCGAAGCGTCCGAATGTCGTTGCCGCCTCCCGTGTCGACGAGCTGAGTGCTCCCGTGCTCGAAGGCCTGCGCCGCACGCCGAAAGAACTGTCGCCGGTGTGGTTCTACGACGAATACGGCTCGACGCTGTTCGACAGCATCTGCGAACTGCCCGAGTACTACCTCACGCGCACCGAACTGGCCATCATGCAGGCGCATGCCGCGGAGATGGCGCAGATCATCGGTCCGCAGGCCGCGCTCATCGAATTCGGCAGCGGCACGAGCCTGAAGACGCGCCTGCTGCTGGATCAGCTCGTGGCACCGGTCGCCTACGTGCCGGTGGACATTGCCCGCGAGCATCTGATCGAGGCGGCCAACACGCTCGGCCGCGACTATCCCGCCGTACGCATCTATCCGGTGTGTGCCGACTTCACCCAGCCCTTCGACCTGCCGAAACCCGCGCAGGCGGCGCAACGACGCGTCGTCTACTTCCCGGGCTCCACTCTGGGAAATTTCAGTCGCGATCAGGCGCGCCAGGTGCTGGAACGCATGCGTGCCATCGTCGGTGCAGAAGGCGCCGTCCTCATCGGCATCGATCTGAAGAAGGATCCGGACATCCTGCGGACCGCCTACAACGATCGCGCTGGCGTCACCGCACAGTTCAACCTGAACTCGCTGCGGCACATCAACCGCGAACTGGGCACCGATTTCGACCTGCGCGGATTCCGGCACGAGGCCGTGTGGAACGAAGCGCAGAGCCGGATCGAGATGCATCTCGTCAGCACGCGCGATCAGACGGTGACCGTCGCCAGTACGCCGATCAGATTCGCCCAGGGCGAACATCTGCGCACCGAGTTCTGCCACAAGTACACGCTGGAGAGCTTTTCCGCACTCGCCGCTTCGGCGCGTCTGGCGGCAACGCGTATCTGGATGGATGCAGAAAACAAATTCAGCGTGCAGCTGCTAGAGCCCACCCGACTGCAATAGACGACGGTCGCAGCGCGCGGCGTAGAATCGCCGGCATGAGTCGCGCACTGCCGTTCTTCCCCGGGTTCGAGCCCGTACGGATCGATACGGGCGAAGCCGTCATTCACGGCGTGCGATCGGGCGATGGACCGCCGGTGCTCCTGCTGCACGGATGGCCGCAGTCTTTACTCATCTGGCGGTTGCTGGCGCCGCGCCTGGCCCAGCGCTTCACGGTCATCGTCACCGACCTGCGCGGCTACGGCGACAGCAGCAAGCCCGCGGACGGCATCGATCACGAAGGCTACTCGAAGCGCTCGATGGCGCGCGATCAAGTCGCGGTGATGCGTGCGCTGGGACACGAGCGGTTCTTTCTGGTCGGACACGATCGCGGCGCACGCGTCGCGCATCGCATGGCACTGGATCACCCGCGGTCGCTGTCGAAGATCGTGCTGCTCGACATCGTGCCGACACGCACGCTGTACGACAACATGAGCAAGGCACTCGGCCTCGCCTACTTTCACTGGCTGCTGTTGCCGCAACCGGCGCCGCTGCCGGAGACGCTGCTCGGCAACAGCATGGAGACGTTTCTTCGCGGCGTCTTTCGCGGTCTCGTGCCGTCCGTCATCAGCGAGCGCGTATTCGCCGAGTACCTTCGATGCGCGAGCGACCCGGCCACGCTGCATGCCATGTGCGAGGACTACCGGGCCGGCGCCACGATCGATCTCGTCCATGATGCCGCCGACGCGGAGCGGCGTATCGACTGTCCCTTGCGGGTGCTGTGGGGAATGCAGGGCGCAATGCACAGGCTGTTCGACGTGCTCGACACATGGAAAACCAAAGCCGACGACGTCACAGGCAGGGCATTGCCGGGCGGACACTGGATGCCGGAACAATGCCCGGACGAACTGTTCGACGAACTGACCGCGTTCCTGCAGTAACGCCGGACACCGGACACTGTCGCCGGCGTACGCGGACACTCCGCGGACACACGATCCGGACACGTCTCCCTGCGCCAGCGCAGGAATCACGCGGAATTCAAGGCTTTTCCGCGTCAATCGGCTGTGCATTCGCGTTGGCACGCTCCCTGCAATACCTAAGGCAAGTCCACGCGGTGGACGCCACCACAGATCCAAGGAGCCCTGCCATGTTCACTCGTCACATCGATCGCGGTTTCGTCCAGAGCGCCGTCTGCCTGCTGCTCGCCATCACGATCGTCAGCGGCACCCTCGCCGTCGGCGCACTCGGCGTCGAGTCGCTGGCCTCGAACCGCGCCATCGTCACCATCACGCAGATCGCCTGAGCGTCGTCCGGGCGCTGTGACCCGGATCACAGGATCATCGAACCGCGCAAAAGTGCGTCACGGTTCGACCGTGCGGCCGTTGCACCGCCCGCCCGGGCTCCCTTACATAAGCTCCATCGGAACGATGACAGCGCGTCCACGCGGACGTGGAAAAAGGCAACTCCCGCTCACAACACCGACGACAGAGGGGGATCGCCGATCCAGTTTTCAGGGCTTGGGCCGTTCTTAGGGAGAATGAGCGGCCCGCGGAGCGTTTGATGAAATCGAGAGGGGTTCTCGAAGTATTGGCCGGCCAGGCGTCCATCGTGGCGATCCTGGTGCTGGTGCTGTTCCTCTCCATCGCCGCTACGCCGCTGCTGCTGCAGAAGAAGGTCGTTGCGCAGCGCATCGGCGCCGACGTCGCCATCGCCAAGGCGTTCGCGATTTCCGAAGCGCTGCTGGTCGATCCGCAGAACGCTGCGTCGCTGACGCACAGCGAGCGCTCCTTTGCCTCGCGGCATTTTCCAGGGGCGCTGACCGATGGCGGGATGGCGGAAGGCGATTTCGCCACCGTCCTCGGGAAGCTGCGCGCGAACCCGCAGCATCCGCAGATCCACTTCGTCGACGTCGCCAGCCAGCCGCACCTGTACTACGCGACCAGCGACCGCAACGGCGGCGCACTGGTGCTGGATCTGCCGCTGGAACGCGAACGCGCCGCCATCGGCCGGCTGTTCGGTCAGTCCTATCTTTCGGTGAGCGCCGCCGGTCTCATCCTGGTGGCGTTGCTGATCTTCGGCATGTTCTGTCTGCGCGTGTACCTGCGCGGGCTGATCCGGCTGCCCGAAGACGAGCGCCGCAAGGTGATCCAGGATGGCCTCGCGAACGACGCAACGCGCCGGCACAACCTGCTGGGCTGGATGCTGGCGCTGTGCGCGCTGGTATTCGCGTTCGATCTCACCAACACGATGGACCCGGTGGTCGGCATGGGCTATCTGCTCGCCGTCACGCTGTGCCTGTCGTCGAACCGCACCTGGCACATCATGGCGGTCGCGGGCATCAGCGCGATCCTGCTGCTGATCGCACCGATCGTCTCCACCTACGATGCGCACTGGTGGATCTATCTCGAACATCACTCGGTGACGCTGTTTGCGATCCTGGTGACGAGCCTCTATGGCAGCGCCCACATGCGCAAGTCGCGCGCCGAGGCGCTGGCGCTCGCCGAAGCGGCGCGCTCGCGCGTGGAGACCGAAGAACTGCGCGCCGCCCTGCAACGCGCCGAAACGGCGGAGAACGATCGTCGCATCGCTGCCGACCGGCTGGCGATGGCGAACCAGGCGGCCGGCATCTCGATGTGGCACTGGGACGTACGCACCGACGTCGTCATGGTTGCCGAAGACAGCCCGTTCGTGCGCCGGCTCGGCGGTGTCACGCGCCTCATGGGCGCCGACTATGCGAAGAACTTCGTGCATCGCGACGATCTCGAGGCCTACACCCGCGCATTCACGCAGATGCTCAAGTCGCCGCCGGGCGGCGACGATCGCCTCCAGCACCGCTATCGGGTCGTCACCGCCGACGGCAGCGTGCAGCACCTGCAGATGCATGCACGCGTCCTGCGTCATCGCAACGGCAAGGTGATCGGCCTGCTGGGTGTCGACTGGGAAGTGACGCGCGAGGCGGAAGCGCTGCACGAGATCGAACGCCAGGCGCAGCAGTTGCGCGAGGTGCAGGAACGCTTCTCGCGTGCGGTGTCGGGAACGCAGGACGTGCTGTTCGAGATCGACACCCGTTCGGGACATGCCTGGGTCTCGCCGCGCTTCTTCGCGATGACGGGTTACGTGCCCGGCGAACAGGAAGCCAGCATCACCTCGCTGTACCGGATGGTGCATCCGGAGGATCTGCCGCGCCTGCAGCAGACGACGGAGAATCATTTCCGTCGCAACGAGCCGTTCGACATCGAATACCGCCTGCGCTGCAAGAACGGCCACTGGATGTGGTTGCGCAGCCGCGCCACCGCACAGCGCGACGAATCAGGCCGGCCGACGCTGCTGTCCGGATCGATGCACGACATCACCGAGTCGCGCGCCGCGCGCGAGGCGCTGGTGCGCGCCAGCGAAGAAGCCGAGGCCGCCAGTCGCGCCAAGAGCACGTTCCTCGCCACGATGAGTCACGAGATCCGCACGCCGATGAACGGCGTGATCGGCATGACGGGGCTGCTGCTCGACACCGGCCTCGACCGCGTACAGCGCGAATATGCCGAGACGATCCGCGCCAGCGCCGATTCGCTGCTGACCATCCTCAACGACATCCTGGATTTCTCGAAGATCGAAGCCGGCAAGCTCGACATCGAACGCATCGACACCGACCTCATGGCCAACGTCGACGAGGTCGGCTCGATCATGGCGTTCCAGGCCGCGGCCAAGGGCCTCGAACTCGTCGTCAACGTGCGGCCCGAAGTGCCGCAGCACGTGGTCGGCGATCCGCAGCGTCTGCGACAGTGCCTGCTCAATCTCGTCGGCAACGCCATCAAGTTCACCCAGAGCGGTGAAGTCGTGGTCGAAGTGTGTTCGCTCGGCCGCCAGAACGGCCGTGCGCTGGTGCATTTCGAAGTGCGCGACACCGGCATCGGCATTCCGCCGGAATCGCTGGCGAAACTGTTCCAGCCGTTCACGCAGGCCGACTCCTCGACGACACGCCGCTTCGGCGGCACGGGACTCGGGCTCTCCATCGTCCACAAGCTGGTCGAACTCATGGGCGGCCAGGTCGGCGCGCAGAGCGAAGTCGGCAAGGGCTCGGCCTTCTGGTTCACGCTGCCGATGGAACCGGCGCTGGAGAGCGAAGAACCGCGCGAGTCGCAGCAGCTGAGCGGACGGCGCGTGCTGCTGGTCGACGACAACGCCACCAATCGCCGCGTGCTGGCGACGCAGATGATGCACGCCGGCTATGAAGTCGACGTCGCTGCCTCCGCCGAAGACGCATTGACGCTGCTGCACAGCGCGGGCAGCGCACCGTTCGATGTGATCGTGCTCGACTACCAGATGCCGGACATGGACGGCGCGATGCTGGGTGAACGCATCGTGCAGGACCGTTCGATTCCGCCGGCGCGTCTGATCCTGCTCACGTCGCTGGATCGCTCCGGCGACATCCAGCGCTTCGCCAACATCGGCTTCGCCGCCTATCTCACCAAGCCCGTGCGCACGCGCGAGCTGGTCGAAGCGCTGAACAAGGCGCTCGCGCACGATGCCCAGGACTGGCACCTGCGCAGCCAGCCCATCATCACGCGCAATACGCTCATCGCCGGCGAAATGAAACGCTGCTATTCGGGTCGCGTGCTGCTGGTCGAAGACAATGCGATCAATCAGCGCGTGGCGCGTCGCTTCCTCGAACGCCTCGGCTGCGAGGTCGTCGTGGTGGACAACGGTCTGCGCGCCGTCGAGGCCTGCGACAGCGAGCGCTGGTCGCTCATTCTCATGGACATGCAGATGCCCGTGATGGACGGACTGGAAGCCACGAGACTGATCCGCGAAAAGGAAGGCGACGGCCCGCGCGTGCCGATCATCGCGCTCACGGCGAATGTGATGATGGGCCAGCTCGAACGCTGTCTCGCCGCCGGCATGGACGACTATCTCACCAAGCCGCTCGACATCAATCGCCTGCAGGATGCGCTGGATCGCTTCCTGACATCGCAACCGGATGCAGAGCAGCTGCTGACGACGCCGGTTGCTGCCTCGACGAGAACGTCGGTGCGCCAACGGATCATGGAAGTTGCCGATGGCGACACGGAATTCGCCACCGACCTGATCACGACGTTCCTGCTCGGCGCCGAAGAAACCTTGCAGGAGCTGCGCAGCGCGGCCCGCACGGGCGAGCTGCAGGCGCTGGCTTGCGCCGCGCACAAGCTGAAGGGTGCCAGCGCCAATCTGCACGTCGAAGAACTGGCCGAACTCGCGCGCAATCTGGAAACCCGCGCGAAGACCGGCTCCGGCGGCGCGTGGAGCCAGGATGTGGAACGCATCGCGCAGGAATTCGAGCGCACGTCGGAAGTGCTGCGCGGGCTGATGAACGAAGGGATGAATCAGGCGGCGTCGGGCTGACGCCTGTCGCTGCTCTTCTCTTCCTGTGGGGCCGGCTTCAGCCGGCTTCTTCGGAGTCAGGCTGAAGCCTGACCTACAGGAAGAAGTCAGAGGCTCACTTCTCTTCCGGCACAAACTCCTGCGGCGCGTCCGAGCCGCCGCCGAAGAAGAACTTCTCCATCTCCGCCACCAGGAACTTGCGCGCCTTCGGCTCGATCGGCGACAGCCGGTATTCGTTGAGCAGCATCGTCTGATGCCGCACCCAGCGCTGCCACGCCTCCTTCGACACGTTCTCGTAGATCCGCTGTCCGAGTTCGCCCGGATACGGCGGCTTGTCGAGTCCCTCGGCGTCGGTGCCGAGTAATACGCATTTCACTGTTCTGGCCATGCAGAAGAGTCTAGCCGTCCAGGGCGACAGGAGGAATGGCCGCAAAAAAAGCACAAGGATCGCAAGACAGATCCGCCCCGGTACATTTCATTCTGGCCCTGTGGTCTTTGCGCCTTGCGGCTATTCGTCTGTCGTCATTCTGCGCCTGACGATCCGCAGCTTCGCCACCGCCGTGGCCACGACGACGCCGTCGGGGTCGCGCAGTTCGGCGGAGGTTTCGCCGTAGCGATGATCGCGCGAGAGCAGTTTGCTGACTGCGACGAACGGACCGATGCAGGCAGGCTTGAGGAAGGAGACGTTGAGGTTCGTCGTCACGGCGGTCTGTTCGACGGGCAGCACGGCGTAGAGCGCCAGCGCCGTCGCGGAGTCGAGCATGGCGGCGATGAGGCCGCCCTGCACGGTGCCGTGACGGTTGGCGAAATCGGGTCGGGCGAGGAAGTGCAGGGTGGCAGCGCCGTTCTCGGTGTCGACGTCGATGACTTCGCGGCCGAGCAGTTCGGCGACGGGCGGCTGGAAGCGGAGGATTTCGTTCTTGGTCATGGCCGTTGTTACTGGTCTCGTCCCCTCCTCCGCGAAGCGGGGGAGGGTCAGGGAGGGGGACTGCGGAGTCAGGCTGAAGCCTGACCCACAGCGACGGATCTAGTCCGACGACAGCATCGCAATCAGTTCGACCGCGGGCTTGGCAAGGCCGATGCGCGCCGGTTGGCGCGGGTCGTACCACAAACGGGTGTCGGCCTCTGCAATCGCAGCCGGTGTGCCGGCGACGCGGATCAGCAACGGCTGCAGCGTCAGGTCGTAGTGGGTGAAGGAGTGACGATAGTCAGGCAACTGGCGGCTGGCCGGGTGACCGGCAGTGCTCATCCAGCTCATCGCAGCGTCACGATCCTCGAACTGCGGAAAAGTCCACAGACCGCCCCAGAGGCCCGTCGGCGGACGACGTTCCAGCAGCACGGCACCGGCATCGTTCATGGCGATCACCGCGAAGGCGCTGCGTTGCGGACGGGCCTTCTTCGGCTTCGGTGTCGGCAGGCTCGTCTGCCGATGTTCGATGCGCGCGATGCAGTGCTCGCTCAACGGACACACAGTACACAGCGGCCGCGAGCGCACGCAGACCGTGGCGCCGAGATCCATGATCGCCTGCGTGTAATCCGCGACGCGCTGCGCGGGCGTGCACAGATCGGCGAGCCGCCACAGTTCACGCTCGACGCCCGTCTCGCCCGGAAAGCCGTCGATGCCGAAGTAGCGCGCGAGTACGCGCTTCACGTTGCCGTCGAGGATCGGATGCCGCTGGTCGCGCGACAGCGCCAGGATGGCGCCGGCGGTCGAGCGGCCGATGCCCGGCAGCGCCTGCACGGCGTCGATCGATTCCGGGAACACGCCGGCGTGATTCGCCGCGACGGCCTGCGCCGCCTTCTGCAGGTTGCGTGCGCGGGCGTAGTAGCCGAGGCCGGTCCACAGATGCAGCACTTCGTCCGTCGGCGCTGCAGCGAGCGCGTGCACGTCGGGAAAGCGCGCCATGAAGCGCTGGTAGTAGGGGATGACGGTGGCGACCTGCGTCTGCTGCAGCATCACTTCCGAAACCCACACGCGATACGGCGTGCGGTCCTGCTGCCACGGCAGATGCTTGCGGCCGGCGCGGTCGAACCAGTCGAGCAAGGCCGGCGCGAGTTCGCGGATGGCGGCGCTCATTGGGGTGTCGTTGCCTGCGCGCGCTGTTCGACGCCGCGGAAAATGTTCTTCGTGCTCTCTTCGAGCGTCCGCAGCATCCAGCGCCGTCCCGGAAACGGCGGCACCCAGAAATCCGGCACGATGGTGGTGCGGTAACTGACTCGCGTGCGCTCGTCCACCACCGACAGGTACACCTTGGTCTCGCCGAACTTCACGTCGCTGTGCGCCGGATCGGCCTTCGCTTCGAGTCCGAGCGGCAGTTCTTCGACGCGTTCGAGCCGCTTCACGTCGCGACAGAACGGACCGAAGCAGACGTGCAGCACGGTTTCGAGCATCGCCACGTAGTCCGCCGGACGTTCGGTCACGCGGGCCTCGAGAATGCGCGAATCGAGCTGACGATAGCCTTCGTAGTCGCGCAGGATGCGCTCGACGCGATCGATGGGCGCATCGAGGACGGCCACCATTTCGTATTCATAGCGTTTGTCGCTGTAGCTGGCGCGGGAGGATTCGATGTCGAAGGCGTGGCATGTCGCAGCGCTGCAGCACAGCGTGAAGAAGAGCCCCCACCCTGCCCTCCCCCGTCGACACGGGGGAGGGAAAAGAGAAGATGCGCTTCGCTGCGTCACGCGTAACTCCGGCAGCTATCGGTTGAAGAGATCCTTCAACTTGTCGCCGAGTTTTTCCTTGAGTTTGTCTTCCTGCTTCTTCAGTTCTTCCTTCACGCGACCTTTCGCATAGCCTTCGAGATCCGGACGGACCTTCGGATCGTCGAAAGTGCCGGTCACCGTGATGGGAATTTCCGCATCGACCAGGTCCTGCAACTGCGCGGGATCGGCACCTTCGCGCGGAATCTTCAGCACCGTGGCGATGAGCTTGTAGTCGAGCGTGCTCTTCGGCACATCGATGGTGCCCTTGCCGCCGATGCGCAGGTACTGCGAGGCGATGGCGAGATCGTCGTTCGTCAGCACGCCGTTCTTCAGGACGCCGCTGCCCTGCAGCGTATCGAACGTCGTGCGGGCCGGGCCGGCGCGTTCCGGTACCGCCTGCTGCCTGAGTACGGCGCGGGCGCGGCGGATCTCGTACCACAGATCCGTGCCTTCGAGCGCGCCGTCGGCGACGTTGAACGACACGTTGCCGTCGAGCGTGCGCAGCAGGTCGTCCGTATTGCGACCGCTGCCTGTCGCCTTGATCGTGGCGGTGCCGCGACCGGAGAAACGCTGGCTGTCGAACAGATCCTTGAACAGCGGCGCGAACTGGATGCCGTTCACCTGTTCGTCGAGGCTGATGCGCGCCACGTCGCCGGCCGCGTCGATGCCGATGTCGCCGCGATACGTGCCGCCGTACATCGAGGCCCCGGAAGGATTCAGGCGCACCTTGCCGTCGCGCGCATTCACGCCGAGCCGCAGCTTCGTGAATTTCACGCCGGCGAAGATCGCTTCGCCGATGCGCAGCTCGCCGCGCGCGTTGAGATTGCGCAGGGTGTCGACGGGGATCTCGGCGGGCGGACTCTTTTCCTTCGCCTCCTTCGTTTTCGCCGCCGCTTCCGCCGGTGCCGGCTCCAGATAACGATCCACATCGATGCGATCGACATCGAGGTCGAAACGCAGCGCCTCGTTCTCGATGCTGGCGAGACCGAGCGACCCCTTGGCCGTCGTGTCGTCGAGCTTCAGTTCGACGTCGTTCAGCATGGCGGTGTCGCCGCTCACGGCAACGGTGCTCGCAAAACTGAGCGAACCCAGCACGGCCGGATCGGTGGTCGTCGGCACGGCGACTCCCAGCTTCGGCAGCCATTCGCGCAGCGACACCGGCGCCAGCCGCAACGGTCCGCCCAGGCGCGGACTGTCCAGGATTTCCTCGCCATGCAGCGCGCCGGTGATGCGGGCCCCGGCGAGTTCGACCTGCAGTTCCGGCAGATCTGCGACCTGCGTCGCAAGATTGGCGACGACCTGCGACGCCTGCACCTGCACGGGGACGCCCGCGGCCGGAAATCCATCACCCTTCCAGGTCGTTTTCAGCATCAGGCCGTCAAGTTGATACAGCTCCTGACCGATATCGAGAGATACCGATCTGGCCCGGACCTGGACCGGAATGCCCTCGGGGGGATAACCCTGGCCCGACACCGTGACTTCGATCTCCGGGTCGTCGAGGCGATGCCGGTTGCCGCCCAGGTCCGCCGTTGCCGTGGATTCGACATGCACCTTGAAGGACAACGCATTGCCCTCCTCCAGCACGAAGCCGAGCTGCAGCGGGAAGGGCTCGCCGGATTGAAAGCGCCCCGACTCCAGGTTGAAGTCGCGCACGACGCGTCGCGTCTGTGTCTGCCGGTTTTCCATGGCGATGGACGACTCCCTGATCTCGATGCCGGCCAGCGTCTGGAACGAGGTCGACGAGGATTCGGCGGTCTCGGGCTGCGAGGCGGTGCGCTCGCGCAGATCGGCCCAGTTCTCGCGGCCGCGCTCGTCGGTGATGAGGCGGATACGCGCGCCATGCAGTTCCACGGTGCCGATTTCCAGCCGGCCGCGCAGCAACGGCCACAGGCGCGCACTCAGACGCGCACGTTCGATCGAGACGAAGGGTTCGTCGCCGAAGCCCGGCGCCTCGCTCAGCGAGGCCGCGCCGGTTTGCAGGGCCAGCCACGGAAAGACCGACAGCTTCAGATCGCCGCTGAGGGTGAGCTGGCGGCCGGTTTCGCGTTCGACGATCGCCGCGATGTCGTCGCGATAGTCGTTCGGATCGACGAACACGACGACCAGGACAACCGCCACGACGATCAGCGCCAGCAGCGCCGCAACGGTATAGCCGGCGATCTTGAGTATCCGCATCGTTCAACCTCGTGCCCGCAGTGGGTTTTCGCGCCCTGCGTGCGAGGACGCGTGCGCGCGGCCGATTCTAGCAGGGGTGCGCGACACGCCTGTGCAGCGGCCCGCCGGAGCATCGCGCCGTGATGGTCCTGCTGTCGGTCATCGCAGGCGCCCTCGGCGGCTTTCTGCTGGCACGCTTCGCCCCGGTCCGGCTGCGCCGTACGACGCACCCGCCGGTCCTGCGTCCGGGGCCGCAGGGACACGCTGAACTGCTCGAACGGCTCCGGCTGTCGTCGCAGACCGCGGGGTTCGCCACCTGGGCGATGGATGTCGACCGCAGTGCGCTGTCCGCCGACGAACACCTGTGGTCGCTGTTCCGCATTCCGCCGACGCCGCATCCGCGCGATCTGCTGCTGCGCGTGCACGAAGCGGATCGCACCGCGGTGTTCGAGACGATCGAGTCGGCGGCGCGCGATCCGCAAGGCGGCGTGTACTGCGTGCACTATCGCATCACCTGCGGCGACGGTGCCGAACGTCACATGGAAACGCACGTGCGCGCCCTTCGCGATGCGCACGGCGCGGGCCCGACGCGCCTGCTCGGCGTCGCGCGCGATGTCACGGACGAAACACTGCGCGCGCGACAGTTGCAGGAGCATGCGGATCATCTGCAACGGGTGATCGAACGGTTCAACGCCTCCATCGAGACCGCCGGCTTCTCGCCGTGGGAAATCGATCCGCGCACGGAGAAATTCATCTGGGCGGAAAACCGCATCGCGGCCTTCGGCCTGGCCGACGTGCCGCTGGAAGACTACGGCGACGCGCTGAGCCGCATGATGCATCCGCAGGATCTCGAAGAGATGCGGGACGCGGGCCGGCGCGCCATCGCGGAGAAGCTGCCGAGCTATTCCTATCGCTATCGCCTGATGCGCCCCGATGGGCTGGTGCGATACATGCAGTCGCACGTGCGCATCGTGCGCGACGCCGATGGCCAGGCGATGCGCCTGCTCGGTTCGACCACGGACATCACCAACGAGGTCCAGACCAACGATCTGCTGCAACGTCAGGCCGAACAGGAACGCACGCTGCTCGACCGGCTCAACATCGCGACCCAGGCCGCCGGCATCAGTTCCTGGGAAATCGACCTGGAGCAGCAGCGCTTCCTGTGGCGCGAAAACACGCTCGAAGGCGTGCCGATGCCCGAGGACGATTCGCTCGAGGCGTTCGGCCGCGTGCTGCATCCGGACGATCGCGGCGTCTTCCTGGCGGCGCTGAAGCAGGCGTTCCGCAGCCACGGCGACCGTCTCTCGTACCGCTATCGCGCGGTGGCGGCGGACGGCCGCATCATCCACGCACAGGCGAATGCGCGCCTGATCCGCAACGAGGCCGACCGCGTGACGCGCCTGCTCGGCGTCACCTGGGACGTCACCAAGGAAGTCGAGGCGGCACAGCAGCTCAAGGAACAGGCCGAACACGAGCGCACGCTGCTCGACCGGCTGAGCATCGCCACGCAGGTCGCCAACATCAGCTCCTGGCAGCTCGACCTGCACAAGCGCGAATTCATGTGGGTCGAGAATCCCATCCACGCGATGCGGCCCGACGATCCTGCCGCCATGACGGTGGGCGCATTGCTCGAAGCGATCCATCCCGACGATCGCGAAAGCACCGTCAATGCGATCCAGGAGAGCATGGCCGCCGGCACCGACCGCGTGTCGTATCGCTATCGCGCGCTGCCGTCGTCCGGGCGCATGGTGCACGTGCAGAACTACGCCAAGCTCATCTTCGATGAAAAGGGCCAGCCCGCGAGCCTGCTCGGCGCGTCGTGGGACGTCACGCGCGAAGTGGAAGCAGCGCAGACCCTCGAACAGCAGGCGCGCCTGCTGCGCGACGCCGAACGCCGGCTGGAGCGCGCCTCGCTGTCGAGTTCCGAAGGCCACTGGGAATCGGTGCTCGGCAGCGGCAGCGTCTGGGCGTCGTCCAGCTACCACGCGCTGCTCGGCTATCCCGATGGCGGGCTGCCCACGACTCTCGAAGAGTTCCAGAACCGCATCGAGCACCCCGACGACGTCGCCGTGAGCCGCAAGGCGCTGGAGCGCCACGCGGCCGACGGCACGCCCTTCGTATTCGAACATCGCTTGCGCACGGCCGCCGGCGAATATCGCTGGATCCGCACCCGCGGCAGCGTCGAACGCGATGCGCAGGGCAACGCGGTGAGCATGTCGGGATCGATCCAGGACATCCACGAACAGAAGCTGGCGGAGGATGCCCTGCGGCAGGCCCAGGCGCGTTTCGAGCGCGCCATCGCCGGTACGCAGGACGGCCTGTGGGAAGCCGATGCCGATGGCACGGCCTGGTCGTCGCCGCGGCTCGCGCGGCTGCTCGGCTATCCGGAAAACGATCTGCCGACCGACGTCAATTTCCTGCGCGACCGGCTGCATCCCGACGATGTCGCGACCGCCACGGCCGCGACGCTCGCGCACATGGAACACGACCAGCCCTACGACATGGAAATCCGCCTGCGCATGTGCGATGGCGCGTACCGCTGGTTCCGCGCCCGCGGCACGGCGGAGCGCGATGACGGCGGTCGCGCCCTGCGCGTCTCCGGTTCGCTGCAGGACGTGACCGACGCGCGCGAAGCGCGCGAGGAACTGCTGCGCGCCACGCAGGCGGCCGAAGCGGCCAACCGCGCCAAGAGCGAATTCCTGGCCAACGTCAGCCACGAGATCCGCACGCCGATGAACGGCATCATCGGCATGACCGGCCTGCTGCTGGAAACCGCGCTCGACCGCACGCAGCGCGACTACGCCGGAACCATCCGCGGCAGCGCCGATTCGCTGCTGATCGTCATCAACGACATTCTCGACTTCTCCAAGATCGAGGCCGGCAAGCTCGACATCGAAGCGCTCGAAATGGATCTGCGCGCCAACGTCGAGGACGTCGGCGGCGTCATGGCCTTCCAGGCCGCGGCGCGCAATCTGGAACTCGTCGTGCACGTGCATCCGCAGGTGCCGGCGCGCCTCATCGGCGATCCGCAGCGGCTGCGCCAGTGCCTGATCAACCTGGTCGGCAATGCCGTCAAGTTCACGCCGACGGGCGAGATCGTCATCGAAGTCAGTCTCGCCGGGCGGCGCGACGGCAAGGCGCTGGTGCAGTTCGAAGTGCGCGACACCGGCATCGGTATCGCGCCGGAAAAACTCAAGTCGCTGTTCCAGCCGTTCGTGCAGGCCGACTCCTCCACCACGCGACACTTCGGCGGCACCGGCCTCGGCCTGTCGATCGTGCGACGCCTGGTGGAGATGATGGGCGGCGAGGTCGGCGTCGAGAGCGAACCGGGCGCGGGCTCGGTGTTCTGGTTCGTCCTGCCGATGGAGCCCGCCGCGCAGCAGACGATGACGGTGCCGCTCGATCTCACGCGGCTCGGCCGACGCATCCTCGTGGTCGACGATCAGGAAACCAATCGCCGCGTGCTGGGCGGCCAGCTGCTGCACGCGGGCTACGAAGCCAGCCTCGCCGGCAGCGGCGAGGAAGCGCTGCGGCTCATGCGCATCGCGCTCAACGACGGCCATCCGTTCGAAGTCGTGATCGTCGACAACCGCATGCAGGACATGGACGGCGCCGCGCTCGGCCAGCGCATCAACAAGGATCCGGAACTGTCGCAGGCGCGCGTGATCGTGCTGACGTCGCTCGACCGCCACGGCGACATGCAGCGCTTCGCGTCGCTGGGTTTCGCCGGCTACCTCACCAAACCGATCCGCGCGCGCGAGCTGTTCGAATGTCTCGACAAGGTGCTGTCGCGCGATGCGAAGGAATGGCATCTGCAGAGCCAGCCGATCGTCACACGCGGCTCGCTCTCCGGCTCGGAAAGCGGCCGGCGCTATCACGGCAACGTGCTGCTGGTGGAGGACAACGCGGTCAACCAGAAGGTCGCGGTGCGCTTCCTGGAGCGCATGGGCTGCAAGGTGCGCGTGGCCGACAACGGCGCCGAAGGCGTCAAGGCCTGGCAGGAAGGCCGCTTCGACATCGTGCTGATGGATCTGCAGATGCCGGTCATGGACGGTCTCACCGCGACGCGCCGCATCCGCGAACTCGAGCGCGGACAGTCGGCGCGCACGACGCCGATCGTCGCCCTCACCGCGAATGCGATGTCAGGCCAGCTCGAACGCTGTCTCGAAGCGGGGATGAACGACTTCCTCACCAAGCCGCTGGAGATCGCGCGGCTGCACGAGACGCTGGATCGTTACGGCCTGGGCTCCGCGGCGGAGACCGCGCCCGCGAGCGTCGCACCGGCCTCCGTCGAGAACGTGCCCGTCGAACTCGCCCGGCTGCACGAACTGACGGCCGGCGACTGGGAGTTCGCGCATGAACTGGCGAGCACGTTCATTGCGAGCGGCGAGCAGGTGCTGAAGGAAATCCATGCGGCACTCGCGAGCCTCGATCGGCCCGCGCTGGCGCGCGCCGCGCACAAGCTCAAGGGCGCGAGCGCCAACATCTATGCCGAGACGCTGCGTGCACTGTCGGCCGAACTCGAGACGAACGGTCCCGGCCTGGATCAGCCGCGGCTCAGGGACCTCGTGCTCGGCGTGGATCTCGAATTCCAGCGCGCTGCGCAGTTCCTGCATGCGCAGGTGGACGGGGCGGTGCAGAAGGCGGGGTGATCCTGTAGGTCAGGCTGCAGGTCAGGCTGTAGGTCAGGCTTCAGCCTGACTCCTTAGAGAGGCCGGCTGAAGCCGGCCCCACAGGCAGAGGCAGCGCTAATCCATCGCCTCGACCGTCACCCGGTTCCTGCCATTCGCCTTGCTGGCATAGATGCCGGCGTCGCAGCGCGCGATGAGCGCATCGAGCGTGGCGCCCTGCTGGGCAACGGCCTGCCAGCCGCTGACGCCGAAGCTCGCAGTGACTTCGACCGTCTCGCCCGAGGGCAGCAGGCAACGCTCCGAGGCGATGTACTGCCGCAGGTTCTCCGCAGCGGAGGCGGCGTTGCGGACGTTCGTCTCCGGCAGCACCACGACGAATTCCTCGCCGCCGTAGCGCGCGACCCAGTCGGCCGAGCGCACGTGCTTCTGCAGCTTGGCGACGAACCAGCGCAGCACTTCGTCGCCCGCGAGATGGCCGTGCGTGTCGTTGATGCGCTTGAAGTGGTCGACGTCGCACATGACCACGGAGAGTTCGCGCCCGTAGCGCGCGGAGCGATCGATCTCGCGCGGCAGCTGTTCCATCAGGTAGCGACGGTTGTACGCACCGGTCAGCGGATCGGTGATGGAGATGCGCCGGTTCTCTTCGTTCGCGGCACGCAGCGAACGCTCCAGCGTCACGATGCGCTTGCCGGTGTTGAGCCGCGCGATCAGCTCGGGCTCGATCACGGGCTTGGTCAGATAGTCGTCGGCGCCGGCCTGCAGTCCTGCCACCACGTTCTCGATGGAATCGCGGGCCGTGAGCAGGATCGTGTAGGTATAACTCTGAGTCTCGGACTTGCGCAGCGCGCGGCACAGCGCGATGCCATCCATTTCCGGCATTTCCCAGTCGGTGATCATCAACTGGAAATCGCCCGAGCCGAGCTTGGCGACGGCCTCCACGCCGTTGCCGGCCGTCTCGACTTCGTACCCGGCCCGCTTCAGCAGGCGCGCCACGATCAGTCGCTGCGTGGGCTCGTCATCGACGAGCAGGATGCGCCAGACGGCCGCAGACGTTGCAGCGTCGTTTGTTTTCGTGGGCTCGGACATTGCCTGCCCGATCGTAACTGTCCGGGCAGGCACAGAGGAAGAGGTTTCACACGGAGATCACGGAGAGCACGGAGTTCAGAACAAGGAAAAAGAAGAATTTCCACGGGGGACACGGGGAACACGGGGTCTTGAGAGAAAGAAGTTTTCTGTCCCCGTGCTCCCCGTGTTCCCCTTCCTCCCCCGTGGAAATTCTTCTTTCTTGATCTCTGGCTCCGTGTTCTCCGTGCTCTCCGTGTGAACCCTCTTCCTCTTACCTGCAGATCTCCACGCCGCCATTGAGCGTCTTCACGCGCACGCGGGCGCTGCCGTTGCCTTCCTTGAATCGCAGGGCATTGCCCGGGGCGAATTCGCGGGTGCGGACCGACTTCGGGCCGAAGCAGTTGTCGATTTCGCCATTGAAGGTTTCGATGTCGAACTCCGCATTCACCGGGGACTGCAGCAGGAACGACAGATCGCCGTTGATGGCTTCGGCTTCGAGCGTGGCGTCGGCGGCGAGTGCGGCGTGCAGACGCAGTTCGCCGTTGGTGGTCTGGATGCGGCCGCGGGCGAGCGTCGCCATGCGCACGTCCATGTCGCCGGTGACGGTTTCGAGCGTCAGCTCGCCGGCGAGGTTGTCGAGATTCACGTCGCCGCTGACCGTGTTCACGGCCATGCGGCCCGGGGTCTTGCGGCCGGCGACCGTGACTTCGCCGCTGATGGTCTTGATGCGGACTTCCTCCTGCCACGCCTGCGTGCTGATGGAACCGCTGACGGCCTGCAGGCGCTGCGCGCCGCGCACATCGGCGATCGTCTGGTCGGCGCTCACGGTCTTGACGATGAGCGTGCTGTCGCGCGGCACTTCGACGATGAGATCGGAACCGGAGCTGCTGCGCCCGCTGCGCACGATGACGTTGATGGACGTGCGGCCCTTGCTGCTGCCGACATCGAGCCGCTCGGTGCCGTCGCCGAGGTCGGCATGCACCTGCACTTCCGCGCGGTCCCAGCCACGCACCTGGACCTCGCCGGCCACGTTCACGATCTCCACTTCGCCGCGGGCATCCGCCGGCACGGTGCGCTCCACCGTATCGGCCTGCGCTATTGCGCTGAGCGTGAGCAGCGCGGCGATCACGCTGAGGATTCTTCTCGTCGACTTCATAGACGCGTCTCGCTCGGGGATGACGTCAGGACCGGTACGTTCATGTCGGTGACGCTGCCGAGCAGCGCCAGTTCGCTTTGATACGTGGACAGCAGCAGTTCCTGCAGCAGCGGATGGCTGGGATGCTCGGCGAGCGTGGCCGAGATCTCGCTCGCCGCACGACGCAGGTCCGCCAGATTGCGTTCGAGCTTCGCACGCGTCACCGGCGGCAGCGTCGCGACCTGGCGCTGGAACTCTGCGTCCAGCGCCGCGCGCGCCTGCAGGTATTCCGCACCCAGCGCCTGCTGCGCAAAGCTCGCCGGCATCGCCGGCACGACCGGCTGATGCATTTCAGTCGCACGCTGGGCCTGCAGCACGTTCTCCTGCACGATCTGGCGCGTGATCACGTAGGTCGTCAGCGACGAGGCGATCACCAGCACGACGCCGGCGGCCAGGCGCATCCACAAAGCGGACGACGGGCGACGGACGACGGGCGACGGGCCGGCGATTTCCGCCTCGATGCCCGCCCACAGATCGCGCGTCGGCGCGACCTCGCGCGGCAAGGCCTCGAGTGCGACATCGAGAGGATCACGACGAGAGTTCATGACTCCAGCTCCTGCAATCCCATCCGTTCGCGCAACAGGTGACGACCGCGATGCAGCTGCGCCTTGCAGGTTCCGACCGCGATCCCGAGCATGTCCGCGACTTCCTCATGGCTGTAACCGTAGATCGCCTGCAACACCATCACGTTCCGCGCGCCTTCGGGCAATCCCGCCAGCGCGCGCTCCACATCCATCACCTCGCCGGCATCGACGTCGCCGCTGCCATCACGGGCGACATCCACCGCCGCATCGACATCGATGTCGGCGTCGTTCGCCTCCGTGCGGGTCCCGTGATTACGGGCGTAGGTGAGCACCTCGTTCACGGCGATGCGGTGCAGCCAGGTGCCGAAGGCGCTGCGCCCCTCGAAGGCCGCGAGATTGCGCCACGCCCGGATGAAGGTCTGCTGCACGCAATCTTCGGCCACGTCGCGCCGACGCGCCATGCGCAGGCACAGACCCATGACCCGCCCCGAATGCAGGCGATACAGGCGTTCGAATGCACGCATGTCGCCGCGACGCGCAGCCTCGACCAGCGTCGCATCGGAAATCATGGAGCGATCAGCATTCACCAGCGAAATTGTCGTCTCCACCGATTGCCGGATACAGCGTGGTCGGGAGATTGGATGCGGGGGGCGGGGGGAAGGTTGGAAGGAGAGCTACTACTGGCTACAGGCTACAGGCGACAGGCGACAGACCAGAATCACATTGGCGCCGCCGATCCCCGGACGGTCGGTATAGGTGACAATCCGTTCTCTGGCCTGTCGCCTGTAGCCTGTAGCCTCTTTCAGTTCCCTTGACTCTCATTCCACACCCTCACCCGCTCCTGCAAATCCTCGCCCGGCATCGGCCGGCCGATGTAGTAGCCCTGGGCGCGGTCGCAGCCGACGGAGTCGAGGAATGCCAGCACTTCCGGCGTTTCGACGCCTTCGGCGCAGGCGGTGAGGCGGAGTTTGTGGGCCAGCAGGATCATGGTTTCCACCATGGTGCGGGCGTCTTCGTGGGCGAAGATGTCGCGCACGAACGAGGTGTCGATCTTCAGTTCGCTGAAGGGCATCAGGTACAGCTGCTTCAGCGAGGAATAGCCGGTACCGAAGTCGTCGATGGACAGGCCGAAGTTCTTCACGCGCATGCGCGTCAGCACGTCCATGGTCGTGCCGGGATCGAACATCGCGGCGCTTTCGGTCACTTCGAAAATGATGCGGCGCGAATCGGCGCCGATCTGCGCAGCCATGCGCGCCACGTGGTCAGGGAAGGCCAGATCATTGAGCAGTTGCGGCGACAGGTTGACCGCCACCGACAACTGCAATCCCGCCGTGGACCAGGCGCGGCTCTGCGCCAGCGATATTTCCAGCACCTGCTCGGTGAGTCGACGGATCAGGCCATGACGTTCGGCGAGCGGAATGAAGCGCGCCGGCGAGACGAAGCCGAGCGTCGGATGCTCCCAGCGCGCCAGCGCTTCGACGCCTTCGACGATCCAGCGACCCGGCGCGACGCGCGTGGCCTTGGGCTGGTAGTGCACGGCGATCTGGCGCTGATCGAGCGCTGCCGTCAACGCGGCAATCGTGACGGGCGTTTCCGCCTGCAGGCAGCGGCGCAGCGTCGCTTCGAGATCGGCGAGCATGATCGGCTTCTGCAACGCACCGAGCATCGCCAGGCCCTGGGCGCGACCGAGCTGCTGCGCCGTCGCGAGCACGCGTTGATCCATGCCGCTCGCCACGAGCACGTGCGCCTTGCTGCCGCGCTCGCCGAGATAGCGCAGCAGTTCGATGCCGTCGGCGCCGGGCATCTGCAGGTCGAGCACGACCACGGACGGCTGGAATTCCTGCACGGCGCGCCGGAACGCATCCGGTTCGGTCACCGCGAGCGCTTCGAATCCCATCGCCGAAGCCGCTTCGGAAATGAATTCGCACAGATCGGGCTGGTCGTCGATGACGAGCAGTCTGTTGGCAAGTTCAGGCAACGCGCGCCTCCCGGTCCAGCACATGGCGCACGCGCAAGGCCAGTTCTTCGTTTCTGTAGGGTTTGTGCAGCACGTCCGCGGCGGAGATGCCGCCGCTCAGCACGGCGCTGTCGGCATAGCCGGTCGTGAACAGGACTTCGATGCCGGGCCGCAGTTCGCGCGCGCGGCGCGCCAGCTCCGGTCCCAGCGTGCCGCCGGGCATCATGATGTCGGTGAACAGCAGATCGACATGGTCCGTGCCGTTCAGGATCTGCAGCGCGCGTTCCGCATTCGCCGCCGCGAGCGCGCGATAGCCGAACTGCGTCAGCGCGGTGACGACGGTTTCGCGCAGGTCGGCGTCGTCCTCGACGACGAGGATGGTTTCGTGGCCCTTCGGCGCGAAGCGCGTGACGATGGTGTCCTCGCGCACGGAATTCTCTTCGCGACAGCGCGGCAACAGCAGCTGCACGGTCGTGCCCTTGCCGACTTCGCTGCTGATCGTGGCGACGCCGCCGGCCTGCTCGGCGAAACCGTGCACCATCGCAAGCCCCAGGCCGCTGCCGCGACCCGATTCCTTGGTGGTGAAGAACGGCTCGAACACGCGCGTCAGCACTTCCGGTTCGATGCCGACACCGTTGTCCGTCACGCTCACCGACACGTATTCGCCCGGCTCGACCTGCGGATGCTCGCGCGTGAAGTCGGCATCGAGCCGCACGTTCTGCGTGCGCACCGTGAGCCGTCCGCCGCCGACCATCGCATCGCGCGCATTGATGGCGAGATTGAGGATGGCGTTCTCGAACTGGCCCGCGTCGACGCGCGTGTGCCACAGATCGTGCGCCTGCACCATGCGCACCTCGATCGATTCGCCCAGCGTGCGCTGCATGAGATCGGCGAGGCCGGTGAGCTGGCGATTCAGATCGACCACGTTCGGATCGAGCATCTGGCGTCGTGCCAGCGCCAGCAGACGGCGCGTGAGATCGGCGCCGCGCATGGCGGCACGCATCGCGGTGTGCACCTTGCGGGCGAGATTCGGATTGTCGTCGACGCCGCGTTCGAGCAGCTGCAGGTTGCCGAGCACGACACCGAGCAGATTGTTGAAGTCGTGCGCGATGCCGCCGGTCAGCTGGCCGATCGCTTCCATCTTCTGCGCCTGCAGCAGGCGCGCTTCCAGACGCTTGATCTCGGTGAGGTCGTAACCGATGACGAAGAAGCCGCGCACCGCGCCGGATGCGCCATCGGTGCGCGGTTCCAACTCGGGAACGAAATGGATCTGCCAGTCGCGCGTGCGTCCGCTGCGCGTGGTGCTGTGCTTGAGCGCGCCGGCGGCGCCGCGCAGCGCCGAGTCGACGTGACCGGCGATGAGGGCGAACTCTTCCGGCGAATAGAACGCGCTGAGTGCGCGGCCGACACAGTCGGCACGCGTGAGGCCGGCGAACTCTTCGACCGCCTTGTTGACGTAGGTGACGACCTGGTTGCGGTCGACGTACAGCACCAGCGTCGGAATGGCGTTGAGCGTGAGTTCGTAGAAATCGCGGGTTTCCGCCACCTGCTGCTCGGCGATGACGCGATCGGTGACGTCCTGGATGACGCCGTGCAGGCGCACGGTCTCGCCGCCGCGCCGGTCGGCCTTGATGATGAGACGCACCCAGATGTGCCGGCCGCGGGCGCTGGTCAGCGGCAGCTGCAGGGTCGAAGTGACGCCGCTCACGCGCGCCTGTTCGAGCGCGGTCTGCAGCTGGGCGCGGTACGGTTCGGCGAAAAACGACTGGCACATCTCCAGCGTCAGCAGCGTGCCGGCGACCAGGTCGTGGATGGCGTAGACGGCGTCGGTCCAGAAGATGCGTTCGGTGACGAGGTCGTATTCCCAGCCGCCGACCAGTGCGGTGGTCTGCATGTCGCTCAGCAGGGCGTCCAGCCGCACGCGCTCGCTGACGTCGCGAAAGGCCAGCACCATGCCGCCAGGCCCGCGATGGGGCGTGATGGGAACGACGCGGTATTCGACCGGACGGCGCTTGCCGTCCTTGCGCTTGAGCACCGCGCCCATGCCGGTCATGAGATCGGTGGTGGCGCCGCGGCGGATGACGCGGCTGGCGCGTTCTTCGGAATCGTTGATCAGCGTGCGGAAGTTGAGGCCGATCAGTTCGTCGCTGCTTTCGTAGCCGAGCAGGCGGGCCGCGGCCGGATTGGCGTAGCGGACCCGGTCGGCGCTGTCGATTTCCAGCACGCCTTCGCCGGACGCTTCGACGATGGCGTTGTCGCGCCGCTGCGCGGCGGAGGTGAAGACCAGGTCCTGGCGCAGATTCTGTACCCGCCGCCGCAGGAACCAGACGGCCCAGGCGGCGGGTACGGCGACGATCAGGGCAGTCGCGATGATCCCTGCAATGACATTCGGCTCAGACAATGTGGGCAGAAAGTTCACGCGATCCCGTGAGTGCCGATCCTCGCGGGATCATGCCTTCGGACCGGGCTCCCTGCCTGCGTACCAGTTCACGGCATATTGCATAAGCTGTGCGGAGGTCCGCAGCGACAGCTTGCGCTTGATGCGCTGGCGATGCGATTCGACCGTTTTCACACTCAGGTTCAGGGCTTCGGCGGTCTGTCGGGTCGACAGGCCCTTGCCGATCATGTGCAGCACCTGCAGTTCGCGATTGGTGAGACTGTCGATCGGGTTGGCCGAGATGTAGGCGCCGCCCGAGGCGAACTTCTCGATCATGCTGTTGCCGACGGCTTCGGAGACGTAGATGCCGCCTTCGAGCACGCGACGCAGCGCGACCAGGAACTGGTCGGAAGCGGCCTGCTTCATGATGTAGCCGTTGGCGCCGGCCGAGAGCATGCGCTCGGCATAGATCGCCTCGTCGTGCATCGACAGCACCAGCAGCGGCAGCGCCGGGTAGTGCGCGCGCGCATCCTTGACGAGTTCCAGGCCGTCGCCCTGCTTCAGCGACACGTCGACGATGACGGCATCGGGTTCGAGTTCGCGGATCAGCGATTTCGCTTCGCGCGCGGTTTCGCTCTCGCCGCACACTTCGAGATCCGACTCCGCCTCGATCAGGCGACGCAGTCCCTGACGCACGATGGGATGATCGTCCACGATCAGGACGCGACGCTTGCGATCCTTCGGCACGCTGGTCAGCGGCTTGTGGACACTCTTCAACAGGGTAGGCCCAAGACTCATTGCAATCACTCCTTCAAAAGCGCGGCAGCAGGCAATGCTGCGTCGCAGCCGAGAAAACCGAATCGCTCAACTCATTACAAAGGTGGTCAGCCCCGGACCCGCGCGCCTGGAATCCTGCGGACGCGGACGTTGCCGACCTCGAGCGGGCATTCACAGACCACCCGCGTGCCGCGCGGTTCCGCGGCTTCGAAACTCACATCGCCGCCGAGAATGCGCGCGCGATAACACATGATCTTCAGACCCATGCCGGTCGCATCCATTGCGCCTGCCGGCATGCCGACGCCGTCGTCGGTGATCGCCAGTTTCACCTTAGCGCGCACCGTGTTCAGGTGCAGTCGTATTGACCGCGCCTGTCCGTGGCGGACCGCATTGCGCACCGCCTCCTGGGCGATGCGGTACAGGTGGTTCGCCAGCTCCGCATTCAGCGTCCGGTTGGCGCCCAGACGATGAGTAAAGACGGTGGGCACGCCGTAAAGTTCGCTCGCGTGCATCGCGAGCCCTTCCAGCGCGTCCTGCAATCCACCGCGTTCCAGGTTCACCGGCGACAGTCCGCGCGCCAGTGCGCGCGTGCTCTCGATGGCGTTGTTCACCAGCCGCGTGATGCCTTCGATCTCGGGCAGGATCGGTGGATATTCCGTCGCGACCCGGCCGGCGAGACCGCGCATCATCAGCGCGACACCCGTCAGTTCCTGTCCGAGACCATCGTGCAGATCGTTGCCGATGCGGTACTGCTCGCGGTTCGCCGCTTCCAGCATCGCGCGCTCCAGCAGCTTGCGCTCGGTCACGTCCTGCACGACCAGCAGGCTGTGATTGCGCCCGGCAATCTCGAAGCCCGACAGCACGCCTGCGGCCGAGAAGTGCCGGCCGTCGCGCCGTTTCGCGTCGAACTCCACCGCCATCGACCCCGTCCCCGCCAGCGCCAGCATCTGCCAGCGTTCGCGCTGGCCCACCGGCCAGCCGGCGAGCGAATTCATTTCGCGGCCGCGCAGTTCGTCGCGGCCGTAACCGAACATGGCATCGAACGCCGGGTTGGTCAGACCCACGACACCGTGCTCGTCGATCACCGCCACACCTTCGAGCATCGACTCGATCATGCGGGCCTGCGTGGCAATGGCCCGCGCGGCCTTCACCTGTTCGGTGCGCTCCGTGGCGTTCAGCGTCAGGCCGATCAGGGCGTCGTCGCTGCGCAGGGCGCTGATGCGCACGTCGTAGTAGCGCATCTCGCCGTCGGTCTCCGCCTCGCCGCAGTAGGCATCGTCGTTGCCCGTCGCCAGGCAGCGATGCATCGCACCGAGCGCCCGTTCGCGCACGTGCTCCGGCAGGTACTCCGTGACGTGCCTGCCTTCCATGCCTTCGGCCGTGAACCCGCCGGTGCCGCGGCTCGCGAAGTGCGTGATCAGATCGCAATCCACCACGACCACCAGCGCCGACAGCGGCGTCAGCACCGGGCGCATGGCGCGGGCGGCATCCCGCAGCCGCAGCAGGGCGTCGCCCGGACCGTCGGTGCGTGTCTTTCCCGTAGCTGCTGAGACGCTTGCCGTCACCGTCATCTCGACCGGAATCCAACGAACGCAGGCGCCCGTGCCGCGCCATCGCAGCAGGACCCCTGATGTAATCAACCCAAGCCGGCACAGCCACTTAGGCTGCATTCGACCGGCGCAAATGGTGTTGCAGCGGAGGATTAGGGGATATCAGCCAATCCCCTAATGTCTGGGGTGGCACGACCGTCTTTGCGAAAAAGCACGAAGGGTTCTCGAAAATGGGAGGCGGGCAGCTTCGGAAAGATTTTCTTGTTTATTCGCCAGTAACCACGGGATTTCCGTGGCTCTTCGTCAAGTTTCAGCTATTCACCGCGATTCGCCACCCACTGCGTGGCATAGCGGATCAGTTCGCCGGTCGAGCGCAGATTGAGCTTTTCCCGCATGTGCCTGCGATGGGCGTCGACGGTCTTCATCGACAGGTTGAGCTGCTGGGAAATCTCGCGGGTGCTGATGCCCGCGCCGATCAGCTTGAACACCTCCAGCTCGCGGTCGGTGAGGGCCGAGACGGGATCTTCGTCCGCGCCCGGCACCCTTCCGCGGGCCACCTGGCTCAGCAGGCGTTCGCCCATCGCACTGCTGACGTGCTTCTGGCCCCGCGCCACCTTGCGCAGCGCGCCCAGGAAATCGGTCCCTGCGACGTTCTTCATGACATAACCGCTGACGCCCAGCCGCAGCAGCCGTTCGGCGTAGAGCGCCTCTTCCTGCATCGACAGCACCAGCACGCGCACGTCGGGATGGTTCTCGCGGATCCACTTCACCAGTTCGACGCCGTCATCGGCGCCGAGCGCGAGGTCCACCACGGCGACGTCGGGTTCGCTGCCATCGATGGACGTGCGCGCTTCGCCCGCCGACGATGCCTCGGCGATCAGTTCGAAGTCCGGCTGGCCGGCCAGCAGCTGCTTGAGCCCTTCGCGCACGAAGGGATGGTCGTCGACAATGGCTACTCTCGTCTGGTCCGTCATGGGCGCCCTGCCTGTGCTGTGTACGGCAACCAAAGCCGCCGCGCGGTGAATCGCGATTCTTCCAGCCCCGTTTTGTACGCCCCTGGCCCGTCATTGCGCCAGCCGGGAGCAATCCCCATTTTCCACGGTCTTCGCATAGTGCTAGCTTTGCCGATCAGCGGGTGTCCTGCCCCGCAAGACTGCGGAACAGCAGCGCCACGCATGAAAAAGGAACTCCCCGCCACCCTGCGCTTCGTCCTGCTCGAGGACAATGCCAACGACGCCGAACTGATCCAGCTGGAACTGGCGCGCAACGGCGTCCAGGTCGACTGGACGCATGTCGCATCGAAGCAGGCGTTTCTCGATGCCCTGCGGGACGACGCGAAGCCGCCCGACCTGATCCTGGCCGATTACACGCTGCCGGGATTCGACGGGCTGGCCGCCCTGAAGCTGGTGCTGGAATGGCGACCCGATGTGCCGTTCATTTTCGTCTCCGGCTCGCTCGGCGAGGAACGCGCGATCGAAGCCCTGAAGAGCGGCGCCACCGACTACGTGTTGAAGGACCGCCTGCAGCGACTGCCGGCCGTCGTGAACCGCGCACTGACCGAGGCGCGCGAACGTCGCGAACGGCGTCAGGCCGAAGTGGCCCTGGAAGAACAGCGGCTGCTGCTCGGCACGCTCATCGACAGCCTGCCGGAAATCGTCTACGCCGTGGACACGCAGAGCCGGCTGACCGTCGTCAATCGCGCGCTGCTCGACACGCTGCGCAAGAAGCGCGAAGCGGTGATCGGCCGGCGCCTGTCGGAAGTGTGGCCCGAGGAAACCATCGTCGAGATCGAAACGCAGGCCGAGAGCATTTTCCGCACCGGCCGCACGCTGACCGACCAGGAGCGCGCGTGGATCACGCCCGACGGCGCGGTGCGCTGGTTCACGTTCACGCAGGTGCCGCTGCGCGACCACAACACCGTGGTCGGGCTGGTCTGCACGGTGCGCGAGATCACCAACCAGAAGGCGCTCGAACAGGAAATTCTGGAGATCTCGAACCGCGAGCAGCGCCGCCTCGGCAGCGACCTGCACGACGGTCTCGGCCAGGAACTGACCGGCCTGTCGCTGCTGCTCAAGGGCCTGGAAATGCAGCTCGCGCGCGAGGCGCAGCAGTATTCGTCGCAGGTCACCAAGATCAGCGACCTGCTGGCGCATGCGATCCAGAGCACGCGCTCGCTGGCACGCGGTCTCGCGCCGGTGAATCTCGAACGCGGCGGCCTGCCGGAGGCGCTGAAGCATCTCGCCGTGCGCTGCACCGACCTGTACAGCCTCGAATGCAGTTTCACCAGCGGCGCGCAGAAACTGCCGGAGCTCGAAGAAGGCGCCGCGACGCATCTGTATCGCATCGCGCAGGAAGCCACGACCAACGCCGCGCGCTACGCCCGCGCCACCACCGTTGCCATCGACCTGCGCGCCACGGGCCGCAAGCTGCAGCTGTCCATCGCCGACAACGGCATCGGCCTGTCCGCCGGCCTCGCCCAGGGGCGCCCCGGCATGGGCCTGAAGATCATGGAATACCGCGCCCGCATGCTCGGCGGCACGATCAGCTTCGAAGAACCGGGTCAGGGAACGCGGATCGTGTTGTCCGCGCCGCTGCACCTGTTGCGCAGGGCGAAGGAAAGCAGCGGGAAGGACAAATTGCGGAGGGTGATCTGACCGGAGACAGGCTACGGGCTACAGGCGACAGGCAGACCAAGCCGCGGACGCCATGCATTCTGGCCTGTCGCCTGTAGCCTGTAGCCTGTAGCCTGTCGCCTGTAGCCTGTAGCCCGCCTACTTCTTCCTCACCACCGGCACCAACGTCTGCTCCCCCCCATTCCACACGTTGATGAACGATTCCATTTCGCTCGCCGGCATCGCCGGTGCAATGAATTCGCCCTGCAGCGCATCGCAGCCGGCCTGGTCGAGCATTTCGAAGACCGGTGAGGTTTCGACGCCTTCGGCACAGACGCTGAGCGAGAGGTTGTGGGCGAGGTCGATGATGGCGCGTACGACCGTCGCGGCGGCGCGGCCGGTGGGGATTTCGGAAATCAGCAGGCGGTCGATCTTCACTTCGCTGAACGGCATCTTGTAGAGCTGGGTCAGCGACGAGGTGCCGATGCCGAAGTCGTCGAGCGACAGGCCGACGCCGCGCACGCGCAGGCGCGTGAAGATGTCCATCACCAGATCCGGATCGTCGAGCGAGGCGGCTTCGGTGACTTCGAGCGTGAGCTGTTCGGCGGTCGCGTCGAATTCGCGCAGCAAGAGGCCGAGACGGTCGGGGAATTCCAGATCCTGCACCAGGCGCGGCGAGAGATTCACGGCGGCGCCGAGTTCCAGTCCGCGCGTGCGCCAGTGGCCGATCTGGCGGATCGCATCCGTCAGCACGAAATCGGTAACGCCGACGATCAGGCCCGAACGCTCCGCCAGCGGCAGGAATTCGCCCGGCGGCAGCAGGCCCAGCGTCGGATGCCGCCAGCGCACCAGCGCTTCGGCGGTTTTCACCTGCCAGTCATTGTTCGTGCGCACCACTTTCGGCTGGTAGTGCACGACGAGTTCGTGTTCTTCGATCGCGCGCTGCAGGTCCGCGACGGTGATGCGTTCGGTCGGTTCGAGATGCCGCGACAGCAGCGATTCGATCTCTTCGATCATCGCCGGCTTCTGCAGCGTGCCGAGCATCTTGAGGCCAAGCTGGTCGCCGAGCTGGCGTGCGCTGACCAGCACGCGCTGATCCATGCCGCTCGCCAGCAGGATGCCGGCCGTCGTGCCGATGCGGCCGAGATAGCGCAGCGCCTCGACGCCGTCCATGCCGGGCATCTGCAGATCGAGCAGGATCAGGGCGGGCTGGCGCGATGCGAGCTGCTCGCGGAACCCTTCCTCGGTGCTCGCCGTGATCACATCGCAACCGACGCCGGCGCCGACCTGCTCGATCAGGTCGAGGAAATCGACTTCGTCATCGACGGCCAGCAACAGATTGCGTTCATGCCGGGGCACTACTCTTCTCCTCTTTCTCATCGAGTATGGCGCGCACGTAGCGCGCGAGGTCCTCGACGCGATACGGCTTCGTCAGCAGCTGCAGGGATCCATCGAGCATCTGCCGGCTCAGAATCGAACTCTCGCTGAAGGCCGACGTCATCAGCACCTTCAGATCGGGACGCCGTTCACGCAATTTCTCCACCAGCAGCGGCCCCGGCAATCCCCCGGGCAGCATGACGTCGGAGAACACCAGCGCGATGTCGGTGTGTTGCATGAACCTGTCCAGCGCCTGGTAGCCGTTGCCGGCCTCCAGGACACGGTAGCCGAGGCTACTCAGGATATCGACCGCCGTCGTCCGGACTTCAGGGTTATCTTCGACAACGAGAATCGTTTCCCATCCCGGCGACAGTTCGCCGGCCGGGGCGGCCTCCCGCGGCGCCGCAACGCTCTGGCCGGGGGCGCGGGGCAGGTACAGTTGCACCGTCGTGCCCTTGCCCACCGTGCTGTCGACGCGCAGTTCGCCGCCGGACTGGCGCACGAAGCCGTACACCATCGGCAGGCCCAGGCCGCTGCCCTTGCCGACGTCCTTGGTGGTGAAAAACGGCTCGAAGGCGCGCTTCAGCGTATCGGGCGCCATGCCGGTGCCGGTGTCGACCACTTCGAGCACCGCGTAGTCGCCCGGCTTCACCTTCATTTCGCGGGCGCCGCCGGCCTCGATGGCCGCGCCGGTCACCGTTTCGTTGTGCGTCCGGATGATGATCGCGCCGCCGCCGGGCATGGCGTCGCGCGCATTGATGACCAGATTCAGCACCGCGTTCTCGAGCTGGCCGGGATCGATCTTCACCGGCCACACCGTGGGCGCCGTGACGAGACGGATTTCGATGTCGCCGGTCATCGAGCGGCGCAGCAGTTCGTACATGCCGCCGATCAGCGTGCCGAGATCGACGACGCGCGGTTCGAGCACCTGCTGACGCGCGAAGGCGAGCAGCCGGCGGGTCAGATCCGCGCCGCGTATGGCCGCCTTCATCGACGTCTCCGCCTGCCGCAGCAGGCGCGGCTGTTCGCGCAGGCCGCGCGCCAGCAGCTGCATGTTGCCGATGATGACGGCGAGCAGGTTGTTGAAGTCGTGCGCGATGCCGCCGGTCAGGCGGCCGACGGCCTCCATCTTCTGGCTCTGGCGCAGTTCCGCTTCGAGCTGCTTTTTCTCGGTGACGTCGCGCGCCGCCACGAAGCAGCCGAGCACCTGCCCCGCCTCGTCGAAATGCGGCAGGAAGATGCCTTCCATGTCGACGGGCTGGCCGTTCTTGCCGCGCAGCTGGCCATGGGCCTCGACGGTGCGTCCGGTCAGGGCTTCGCGAAATCTCGCGCCGACCGCGTCGTAACGGCGCTCGCCGATGACGTCGCGCACGGCATGGCCGCGCGTCGAGGCGAGCGAACGACGGAAGAACTGCTGGAAGGGGCGGTTCGCGTAGACGAGTTTCTCGTCGTGATCGACGTAGGCGACGTACAGCGGCAGCGAGTCGAGAATCGTGCCGTAGAAATTCTGGCTGCGACCGAGTGCCGCCTCGGCTTCGATCTGCGCCGTGACGTCGCTGATCGATCCCGACAGCCGCAGCGGCCGGCCCGCCGCATCGCGCGCCGCCTGGCCGCGCATGCGACACCACAGCGCCGTGCCGCTGCGGGTCACGACGCGACAGCGCACGTCGAGCGGCGACTGGTTCTCCAGATGCCGGCGGATCTTGTGCAGCACCAGCGCGCGATCGTCCGGATGCAGCACGTTCTGGAAGGCACTGAACGTGTCCGGAAAATCCTCCTCGCCGTAGCCGACGATTTCGCGGAAACGATCGGCGTACCAGACATGGCCCGTGTGCAGGTTCCAGTCGTACAGGCCGTCCGACGTACCGCGCACCGCGCGTTCCCAGCGCTCCTGGACTTCGTCCGCGCGATCGGCGTCGACGCGCCGCGGCGAGATGTCCTGCAGCACGCCGATCATGCGCAGCGCATTGCCCTTGGCATCGCGCTGCACGACGTCGGCGCGGGCGCTGAACCACTTGCGCTTGCCCGAGGGCAGCGCGAGTTCGTATTCGCCCTCGAAGTGCGCGATCGAACCGCGGAAATGCTGCTCGAAGCGGTCGAGCACATCGAGGCGATCCAGCGGCAGCAGCAGCCGGTCGTGCAGCTCGCGACGCTGCAACAGTTCGGCCGGATCGATGCCGAGCGTGTGACGCCATTGATCGTTGTAGTAGACCTCGTCGCGCTCGACGTTCCATTCCCACATCGACAGCGCGCTGCCGTCCATCGCGACCTGCAGCCGCGCTTCGCTGGTGCGCAGCGATTCGCGCAGGCGCACGAGTCGCGACAGATCCTCGACGATGACGAGCAGATGCGTCGTCGCGAACGGCTGGAGCGAAATGCGCGCGGACAGCGTTGCCGCGTCGCCGGCTTCGATCTGCAGTTCGGTTGCATGCGCTTTCGCAGCGGCGATCGCCTCGCGCAGCTGCTGCACCCGGATCGCATCGTTGTGCTCGCCGAGCATGAACAGCGGGCTGCGTCCGCGGCAGGCCGCAGCGTCCCGCCCGGTCAGCGCGGCGAAGGCGGGATTGGCGTGAACGATGGTCCGCTCGAATCCGGCCGCATTCACCAGCAATGCGGCATGCGGCAGGGCATCGAGCGTCGCGATGCAACCCGGCAGCGAATCGACCGCCGTCATGCCCACGCCACCTCGTCGAGGTGCACGCACCTCGGGGAATGGATGAATGACATAGGCCGGCGAGTCCACATAAGGACGTGCAGCATGGCGGGAATCCGCGGAAAAAACTGTGGACTGGCGCTGCCCGGGAACGAATTGCGGGAATGGCCGAATGCGCGGCGTCCGCAGAAAGGGAGACCGGCTTCACAAGTCGTCGCTCTTCCTGTGGGGCCGGCTTTAGCCGGCCTCTTGGGAGTCAGGCTGAAGCCTGACCTACAGGAAGAACAGCAGGGGTGAAAGCTAGAGACGGTAGGCCCGCTTCGGCAGGCGATAGGCGAGATCGACGACGACTTCGGCTGCGTCGTCCTCGTCGAGGCGATGTTCGGCGACGAGGCGCGACAACCACACGCAATCCATGCGGCGCGCGAGATCGTGACGCGCGGGAATCGACAGGAAGGCACGCGTGTCGTCGTTGAAACCGACGGTGTTGTAGAAGCCCGCGGTTTCGGTGGTGTACTCGCGGAAGCGCAGCATGCCTTCGGGACTGTCATGGAACCACCAGGCCGGGCCGAGTTTCAGCACCGGGTAGTGGCCGGCGAGCGGCGCCAGTTCGCGGCTGTAAGTGGTTTCATCGAGCGTGAACAGGATGACCGTGAGCTGCGGCTCGTTGCCGTAGCGATCGAGCAGCGGCTTGAGCGCACGCACGTACTCGGTGGGATGCGGCACGTCCGCGCCTTTGTCCCGGCCGAACGTATCGAACACCCAGCGGTTGTGATTGCGGAAGGCGCCGGGATGGATCTGCATCACGAGGCCATCGTCGAGGCTCATGCGCGCCATCTCGACCAGCATGGCCGCGCGGAACAGCTCGGCGTCGGCGGCGCTGAAATTGCCGGTGGTCACGCGCATGAACAGCCGTTCGGCTTCGCTCGTCGACAGATCGGCCGTCGCCGCCGTGATGTGGCCGTGATCGGTCGACGTGGCCCCGGCCGCCGCGAAATCCGCGCGACGCCTGCGATGCGCCTCGAGATAGCCATTCCACGAATACGTGTCTTCGCCCGTGATTTCGCCGAAGCGATCGAGCGCATGGCGAAACGACTCGTGTTCGGGATCGATCACCGCATCCGGGCGATAGGCCGTGATCACGCGACCGCGCCAGCCGCTGCGCGCGATTTCGTGATGATGTTCGAGCGTGTCGACCGGCGATTCGGTGGTCGCAATGACTTCGATGTTGAAGCGTTCGAACAGCGCGCGCGGCCGGAAGTCCGGCGTGGCGAGCTTCGCGCCGATCGCATCGAAGTAGTGATCGGCGGTCGACGCATCGAGGCGCCGGTCGAAGCCGAACACTTTGGCGAACACATAGTCGAGCCACAGCGCTGACGGCGTGCCGCGGAACAGATGCTGATTGCTCGCGAACAGTCGCCAGGCCGCGCGCGGGTCGGCCCGCGACGGACCTTCGCGGCTCGGCACACCCAGATCGGACAGCGCGATGCCCTGGCTGTAGAGCATCCGGTACAGGTAGTGATCCGGCGCGAGCAGCAGTTCGGTGGCGTTCGGGAAGGCCTCATTGCGCGAGAACCATTGCGGATCGGTATGGCCGTGCGGACTGAGGATCGGCAGGTCGCGCACGAGTCCATACAGGCGGCGTGCGATGGCACGCGCCGACGGGTCGGCCGGAAACAGCCGGTCCTCATGAAGTTGCAGTGGTCGGGTCATGGTTTGCTGCAGTGCGGGCGAATTACGCCGCATCGTCCCACCCGCATTTCAGGGTAATTTCGCGACCATGACCAGATCCATCCTGTGCTTCGGCGAAGTTCTGCTGCGACTGTCGGCACCCGGCAAGCAGTTGCTGCTGCAGACCGGCGGACTCGAAGCGCACGTCGGCGGGGCGGAAGCCAATGTCGCGGTGTCGCTGAGCCGGCTCGGTCATCGCACGGCCGTGGCCACGAGCCTGCCCGACAATGCGCTGGGCCAGGCCTGCATCGGCGAACTGCGCCGGCACGGCGTCGACACGTCCGCCGTGAAATTCGGCGACGGTCGCCTGGGCCTGTATTTCCTGACGCACGGCGCGGGGCAACGTCCGGCGGAAGTGCTCTACGACCGCGCGCAGTCCGCCTTCGCCATCGCGCCGGCGGACACGCACGACTGGAACGCGCTGCTGCAGGACACGCAGTGGCTGCACGTATCCGGCATCACCCCGGCCGTGAGTGCGGCCGGCGCGGACGCTGCGCTGCGCGCCATGCAGGCGGCGCGCGCCATGAACGTGAACGTGTCGTTCGACTGCAATTTCCGCGCGAAACTCTGGGGGGCGCGCGCGCCGCAGGCACCGGAGATTCTCGGCGAGCTGTGCCGGCACGCCGACCTGATCTTCGGCGACGACCGCGATCTCGCCTTCATACTGGGCTTCGATGCAGGCGATGTGTCCGCGATGGAAAAGCGCCGCAGGGCCGCGGCCGTCGCGTTCGAGACCTTCCGTTCGCTGCGCTGGATCGCCTACACCGAGCGCACGCGTCACAGCGTCGATTCGCAGCAGCTCGCCGGTACGTTGCACACAGCGAACGAAGTGTTCACCACGCGCCCCTATCCGCTGCAGGGCATCGTCGATCGCATCGGCGCGGGCGATGCATTCGCCGCGGGCATCCTGCACGGACTGATCCGCGGTATGACGCCACAGGCCACGGTCGATTTCGCCACCGCGGCGGGCTGCCTGAAACACACCGTCCCCGGCGACTTCAATCTGCTCGGCGCCGCCGACATCGAGCTGTTCCTTTCCGACGTGCAGACCGACGTACGACGCTGAAAAAATTCGTCCCGGGCGACGAGTTCGGGCCGCGCATCGCTGACGTATCATCGCGCCTCCCTTTCATCGAGTGGCGCGCATGCCCGCGCCGGTCCGGAGGCCTTCCATGTACGACTTCAGAAAATTCTTCATCGATGGCGCGTGGGTCGCGCCCGCCGGACGGCGCGAGCACCAGGTGATCAACCCGGCCACCGAGGAGCCGATCGGCACGGTCCTGCTCGGCACGGCCGACGACGTCGATGCAGCGGTGCGCGCCGCGCGCCGCGCCTTCGAAAGTTTTTCCCAAACCACGCGCGAGGAACGCATCGCCCTCCTCGAACGCATCGTCAAAGTTTTCCAATCGAAGATGCAGCGCATGGCGACCGCCATTTCCGATGAGATGGGCGCGCCGATGAAGCTGGCATTGAATGCCCAGGCCGGCAGCGGCGTGGGACATTTCGCGACCGCGCTGGCCGTGCTCAAGGACTTCGAGTTCGAAGAACAGCTCGGCAACACGCGCATCCGTCGCGAACCGATCGGCGTCTGCGGGCTGATCACGCCCTGGAACTGGCCGATCAACCAGATCGCCTGCAAGGTCGCGCCCGCGCTGGCAACGGGCTGCACCGTCGTGCTGAAGCCGAGCGAAGTCGCGCCGCTGAGCGCGCATGTCTTCGCCGAAATCATGGAAGAAGCCGGCGTGCCGAAGGGCGTGTTCAACCTGGTCGACGGCGATGGCCCGGGCGTGGGCGAGGCGATCTCGCGTCATCCCGACATCGACATGGTGTCGTTCACCGGCTCGACCCGCGCCGGCGTGCTCGTGGCCAAGGCCGCCGCCGATACGGTGAAGCGCGTGTCGCAGGAACTCGGCGGCAAGTCCGCCAACATCATTCTCGACGATGCGGATCTCAATGCGGCGGTGAAGACGGGCGTCATCTCGATGATGTCGAACACCGGCCAGTCGTGTAACGCGCCGTCGCGCATGCTGGTGCCGGCGAAGCTGTACGACGAAGCCGTGCAGATCGCGAAGGCCGTCGCCGAGAAATCGCGCGTCGGCGATCCGAAGGCCGAAGGCATCACGATGGGCCCGGTCTCCAACCGCACGCAGTTCGAGAAAATCCAGGGCCTGCTGAAGAAGGGCATCGAGGAAGGCGCCACCGTCGTCATCGGCGGACCGGGCCGCCCCGACGGCCTGGACAAGGGCTACTTCATCAAGCCCACCGTGTTCGCGAACGTGAACAACGGCATGACCATCGCGCGCGAAGAAATCTTCGGGCCGGTGCTGTGCATGATTCCGTACCAGACTGAAGAAGAAGCGATCCGCATCGCCAACGACACGGTGTACGGGCTGTCCGGTTACGTGTACTCCGGGAATATCGAGAACGCGCGGCGGGTGGGCAATCGCCTGCGCACCGGCATGGTCCACCTCAACGGCGCCGCCACCGACGTCAACGCGCCGTTCGGCGGCTACCGGCAGTCGGGCAACGGACGCGAGTGGGGACGCGAGGGATTCAAGGAGTTTCTGGAGACGAAGGCAGTGATGGGGTACGGCAACGCGTAGAACGGCGACAGGCTACGGGCGACAGGCGACGGCCAGATGAATCGTCAGGTTCTTGCTGTCGCCTGTAGCCTGTAGCCTGTAGCCCGTAGCCTGTAGCCTGTAGCCCGTAGCCTGTCGCCTGTCGCCCTACCTCACCGGCCCCGCCTCCGGGTCAGGCGCCGGCGGCGCGCTCGTCATGCGATCGTAGATGCGATGCACCTTGATGCCTGACAGCAGCGTGTCGCCGCCCCACTTGATCTCCGATTCGAGCTGGTCGGTTTTCGGCAGCCAGCGATACCTCTCGGTGACGCGCGGGCCCTTGCGCGCCTTGCGATCGATCACGAACCACTGACCGTCCCAGCCGATGCTCGAATCGGCGAGTTCGCCCTGCGGCATCGACACCTGGCTCTGGCTGCCGGCCTCGAAACGTCGCGTGTCGAGCTGCGAGCGGATGTCGATCGTCGCGCCCGCCTGCGTGATGACCAGGGTGTCGGAAATATTGAGCATGCGGCGCAGGTTGTCGTTGGGACGCGGCTTGCGCTTCTGCGACGGATCGGGCGGCGGCGCCTTCCGCGCGTCGTCTTCCGGCGGCGGCAGCGGCATGCCCAGCGGCGGAATACCGAGCGGATCCGTGCGGCGCGCGTCGCGCATCCAGCGTTCATGCTGCGTGCGCAGTTCGTCGAGCCGTTCCTGCAACAGCGCTTCGGCGTCGTCGCTCCTGGCCGCATTGATCTGCCAGTTGCCGCTCAGATCGACGCCTTTGGGCGCGGCGGCGCCGTAGGCCGCGAAGGTCGTCTGCGAAAAGCACAGCAGCAGCGCGCCGACGCTCGCGGCGATGCCCGGCGAAAATCGAGAATGGATCAAGCGCGCTCCGGTGATTCGTGTGGCCCCGCTCATGCGTGGGACCCATCAGAACCGAATCGGTTCGAGCGCGCAACGCTCAGGCGGCGCCGGGCTCAGGCGGATCCGGGCTCAGCCGGCGCCGGCCGGCGCCGTTCCTGCCGGCAGGTCGAATTCGCCCTTGGTCGAGAAGCGGTTGGTGCCGAACGTCGAGCCGCTCAGCTTGCCCTTCATTTCGTACTGGATCTTGCGCGTGCCATCGCCCTGCATGATCCCGATGGCCTGACGGATCATCCGGAAGGCCGAGATCGTGACCGGCACGCTGATCACCGTTTCGCCGAACCGCGGCACCGTGCCGCCTTCGGGACTCACGCCGCTCGCGAAGCTCTTGCCCTGCACGTCCATTTCCAGCGAGACGCCGTTGTAGGTGATGGCGGCATCGTTCGGATTCTGCACGCGCAGTTTCACCGTCATGCGCAATTCCATGCCCTGCCCCTGCAGCGGCTCGATGCCGGCGACCGTGACCTGCAGGGGATCGCGACCGGGCATGCTGGCGCAGGCGCCGAGCGCGAGAAGCAGCAGGACGAGCAGCGATCGATACAGTGCGGGCATGAGCATTCTCCGGATCGGCCACGAGCTGGCACATTCTGAGCACCTACCGAGGTTTCACGATCAGGACATTCCGGTGTCGTGACGCCCGCGGTGCGACGTCGAGCGCTGCAACGACAGATGTCCTGCACGACGCTGATGAAGCGACAGGAGGCTCACCATGCTGCGCTATAGCATCGCCGACGAAATGCTCTACGGTACCGTGGCCGGAAAAAGCTTCTCGATGAAGGCTTGCTCCGGAGGTGGACGGGGCAGCTCCGCCGGGCTGCAGCGCAAGGACGTTGCACACTGGAACTCGCAGAAAAAAGCTCCGGCCGCCTTCGACGAAGCGAACCGCGGCGGCCCACTGCCGGCGGGGCACTACCTGGCCGTCTACATCGGTCCGTACAAGACCTTCGGGGAATGCGCGCGGCTCGACCAGACGCTGACATCCATGCTCTACAGCGATCTGTCATCCGCCGCGGGCGTCAGCGTCACCGAGCGCGACGGCTTCCTCATCCATGGCGAGGGTCCCAAAGGCAGCGATGGCTGCATCGTGCCGGCAAGCAAGGTCGCGTTGAAGAAACTGCTGAGTGCGCTGAAGGCCGCCAATCGCCCGGTACTGCTCGAGGTTCACACCGAAGGCGTAAACGTCGACCGGCTGAGAGACACGGGGAATATCGCCTAGGCTCCGCACTGCAGTTCGATCTTCGCATCGATGCAGAGCCCCCTCCCTGACCCTCCCCCGCTGCGCGGAGGAGGGAAGAACGACGAACTCAGTCGCGTTGCGCCGTTCGCGCGTCCGCCGGCGCCGGCGCATCCTTCACCAGCCGGAAGCCGACATGGCTCATCGGATTCATCGGATCGTTGCCGCGGCGCGCGCTCGGCCGGTAGCTCAGGCAGTAGTCGACGTTGCACAGGAACGAACCGCCGCGGATCACGCGGCGCGGCGCGCCGGGAATGCCGAGCGAATCGTCGGGATCCCAGGAATCGCTCGGGCCGGTGGGATTGTCGATCACGTTGCTGCCGTACTGCTGCAGTTCGCGATCGAAGAAATCGGCGCGATACCAGTCGGAGGCCCACTGCCACGCATTGCCCGTCATGTCGACGAGGCCGTAGCCGTTCGGCGGGAACGTGCCGACGCGCATCGTGCCGGTCGCGCCGCCGGCTTTCGGATTCACCACCGGAAAGCGGCCCTGGCGCGACACGTCCCAGATGTTCGCCATCGATTCGCCGTTCGGCTTGAATTCCTCGCCCCAGGTGTAGGTGGCCTGTTCGAGTCCGCCGCGCGCCGCGAACTCCCACTCGGCCTCGGTCGGCAGACGCTTGCCGGCCCACTTCGCGTACGCGAGGACGTCTTCGTAGCTGACCTGCACGACGGGATGATCGTCCTTGCCGTCGATGTTGCTGTCGGGGCCGCGCGGATGCTGCCAGTTCGCGCCGGGAACGTAGCGCCACCACTGCGCCACGTTGCCGTAGTCGACCGGCGCATCGGTGCCGACGAACACCATCGCGCCCGCCACCATCGCCTCGTCCGGCGGTTGCGGCGTATCCGGCGGCAGCTGCACCTTGAGATCCTCCCAGCGCGGTTTGCGTTCCGCGGTCGTCACGTAGTTCGTGGCTGCGACGAACTCGCGGAACTGCGCGTTGGTGACGTGCGTGCGATCCATCCAGAAACCGTTCACGCGCACCCGGTGCGTCGGCCGTTCGTTGCGCTGGGCGAGCCGGTGATCGCTGCCCATCAGGAACTCGCCGCCGGGAATCCAGGCCATGTCCTGCGGTCCCGTGACGCCATCGCCGAGGATGGCGTCCGGCTTCGCGACCACGGCCGGCGCCGCGACAGCGGGTTGGGAATCTTTCTGCAGCCACGCGGCCGCGGCGAATCCCACGCCGCCGCCGATCGCGGCGATCGAGATCAGGATGACGGGCAGCGAAGTCCGCGACGCGGGTGTATCGGTCCGAGGTTGTTTGCTCATGGCGCGATGGTTGTCGGATCGGCGGTGGCGGGCGCTAGGTAATTTCCGCAGTCGCGTCCTCTTCCGCACCGGCGACCGGCACGGTGAAGGAGAACGTCGCGCCTGCATCGGCATTGTTCGCCGCCCAGATGCGCCCGTCGTGCGCGGCAATGATGGTGCGGGCGATCGACAGGCCGAGCCCCATGCCGCGCTGGTTGGTGGTGAAGAACGATTCGAACAGCAGCGGCATGCGCTCGGCGGGAATGCCGCAGCCGCAGTCGCGCACGGACACTTCGACACCCAGCGTCTCGTGGCGGCGCGTGCTCACGGTCACCTGCCGGTCCGCCTCGGGCACGTCGGTCTCCGCGTCCATGGCGTTCACGATCAGGTTGACCAGCACCTGCTGCAACTGGGTGGCATCGCCCAGCACCGGCGGCAGGTCGGCGGCGAGTTCCTCGTGCAGGCGCACGCGGCGACGTTCGAGATCGCCCGCCAGCAACCGGCACACCTCGCGCACCGCGGTATTGACGTCCAGCGCGCTGCGCTGCATCGGCTGGTTGCGCACGAAGGCGCGGATGGAACGGATCGTGTCGTCGGCGCGCAGATCGTACTGGCGGATCGAGCCCATGATCCCGATCAGCTCGTCGATGGGCGGATCGGGCCGCTGCAGCAGATTGCGCGCCGCATCGGCGCTCAGCAGGATCGCGCTCAGCGGCTGGCGGATCTCGTGCGCGATCATCGCCGTCAGTTCGCCCATGACGGCGAGGCGCTGCGCGTGGGCGAGCGCACGCGTCGCCTCCGCGGCGCGACGGCGATCCGTGACGTCCGTGACTGCACCGATGAAGCCGAGAAATTCGCCGTCCGGCGCGTAGCGCGGCACGCCCGTCGTATGCACCCAGCGATACTCGCCGTCGTGGCGGCGGTGCCGGTACTCGGCATCGAAGCGCTGACGCAGCCGGAATGAAGTATCGAAGAGTTCGCGCAGGCGCGGCCGATCGTCCGGATGCACGCGCTCGCCCCAGCGTTCGTGACGCGAGTCGTCGGGCGAACGGCCGCTGAAGGCCAGCCAGCCCTCGTTGCTGAATTCGTTGCGTTGACCCGCGTCGACCTGCCAGATCATCACCGGCGCGGCATTCGCGATGGAGCGGAAGCGTTCCTCGCTCTCGCGCAACGAACGTTCCGTGTGCCAGCGCTGTTCGACGACCACGGCGACGAGATACAGCGGTGCGGCGCGCAGCAGCAGATAGTTCTGCAGCGCATGAGCCGTATCGGTCGGCGACAGGTCCGCGAACGGACCGCGGTAGGCGAGCGCCGCCTGGATCATCATCACCGCGAGCACCGTGATGGAACCGGAAGCGCCGAACATCCCGAAGCGCAACGCGGCCCACACCAGGAACGGGATCGGCAGATAGAAGCGCGTCTGCTGCAGTTCGATCGAGCCTTCGCCGGTGTTCGCCGCAACGTACGAAGTAATGAGAAGACCCGTCAGCAGCAGGCCGGCTTCGATGAGACGCCGCGTGTCGAGCAGCAGCGTTCGCAGATCCGAACCGAAGACCCAGTAACAGATCGCGGGCGTGACGATCAGATGCGCGAGCGCATTGCCCATGAACCACTGGTCCCACGAAATCCAGAACGGGTCGCCGAGCAGATGCCGCGCGCCGGCACCCGCGACTGCGCCGAGCGCCGGAACGAGCAGCACGGCATGGAGCACGAACCAGGCGAAGCGCGGCACCGAGTCGAGCCGCAGCGGCGTGCCGACGAAACGCCGCAGCAGCACGGCGGCCAGCACGCATTTGGCCGAATCGATGACGAAGGTCGCCAGCAGGAACCACAGGGGAATGTCGTGCGCGACTTCCGAAAACACGCGGATCGGCAGCGCCGCCATCACGTACCAGCCCCATTGGCGCGGCGGCGTCATCAGCAGGGCACACAGCAGCACGGAATCGGGGAACCAGAACGGCGATGCCGACGCCTGGCTGAACGACATGCCGTAGCGGTAGGCGACGTAGAACGCCGCCAGGAACACGGCGAACGACAGCCCGACGTGGAGCGTCTGCGCACGCACTGCCGATGCCGGCTGATCCACGGAGACTCCCATGACCGTTGCGCCTGTGTTCGCCGTGCGGCGACGCATGAGTTGTCGGGGCGCGGGCGATTATGCCTCTTCCCTTCTCCCTGTAGGTCAGGCTTCAGCCTGACTCCGAAAAGGCCGGCTAAAGCCGGCCCCACAGCCAGAGATCGAGAGAGACAGCTACGACCCCGGCGGCGCAGCCCCCGCCGCGCCGCGCTTCTTCGCCGTCACCTGGATTTCGATCTTCATGCGCGGATCGGCGAGACCCGCCGCAATCATCATCGCCGCCGGACGCACCTCGCCGAAGTACCGGCGCAGCACCGGCCAGCACTGCTCGAACTCGCTCGCCACCGGCACGACGTAAATCACGCGCACCACGTCGGCGAGCGTCGACCCTGCCTGCGCCAGCGCCTGCTCGATGTTCTTCAGGCATTGCTCCGTCTGCTCGACGATGCCGTCCCGGATCGTCATGGTCGTGTAATCGAAGCCGGTCGTGCCCGAAACGAACACCCAGCCGTCGTCGACGACGGCGCGCGAATAACCGATGTCGCGCTCGAAGGTGGAGCCGGAGCTGATGAGTTGGCGCATGGGCGAGACCGCGGCGGATGGGACGGTCGCAGGATAGTCGACCGCGAGCGGGACCGGGCACTGCTCGTCGCACAAGCCGGGCGCCTCATTGTCGGCAACTACGGTATCGGCATCCGCCGGACGCTCAAGCACAATGGCCGCATGGGACACTCTGGCGTGCGCGCTATTGCGTGGGGATGGGTCATGGCGGCCGTCGGCTGCGTCGGCGCCTGCAGCAAGCAGGATCCGGGACAGCAGATGCAGGCCGTCGAGGTCAAGGCGATCGCGGTCGCGCCCGCCGAAGCACAGCTCTACGTAGACAAGGTCGGCGAAGTCCGCGGCTCGCAGGAAGTCGACCTGCGCGCACGGGTCGGCGGCGTGCTCATCAGGAAACATTTCCAGGACGGCTCGCTGGTGCAGGAAAACGAGCCGCTGTTCTCCATCGATCCGCGCGAATACCGCGCGCAGCTGGCGAATGCGCAGGCGCAGCTCGCCTCCGCCGAAGCCAATCTCGCCAAGGCGCAGCAGGATGTCGACCGCTATGCGCCGCTGCTGGCCGAGAACGCCATCAGCCGCCAGGTCTATGACTCGGCCGTGGCCGCGGCCAAGCAGGCGCAGGCGCAGGTCAATGCTTCGCGCGCCTCGATCGAGCAGGCGCAGCTCGGCGTGGATTTCTCAACCGTAAGGGCGCCGTTCACCGGACGGGTCGGCGACGCCAAGGTGTTCGAGGGCGCATTGATCACCGCGGGCGTCACGGAACTCGTCTCGCTGTACCGCGACGATCCCGCCTGGGTGTACTTCAATGTGAGCGAGTCCGAGCTGCTGGACTATCAACGGCGCTTCAACGGCGAACCGAATCCGGATTCGTCCATGCGCACGGTGCGCCTGCAGCTCAGCGACGGCACGATCTATCCCGAGTCCGGCAAGATCACGTACATCGCGAGCGCGCTGGATGCGACCACCGGCACGTTCGCGCTGCGCGCGGAGTTTCCCAACCCGAAGCACTACCTGATCCCCGGCCTGTTCGCGCGCATCCGCATCATGGCGGACGACCTGCACGACTCCATCGTCCTGCCGGATCGCGCCGTGCAGCAGCAGCTCGGCCGCTACTTCGTCATCGTCGTGGGCGCAGACGACAAGGCCGAAATGCGCGCCATCCAGCTGGGTCCGCGGCTCGGCAATCAGTGGGTCATCACCGACGGCCTCAAGGCGGGCGATCGCGTCGTGGTCGAAGGCATCCTCAAGGCGCGGCCCGGCGCACCGCTGAAAGTCACGCTGATCACGGCCGCGGAACTGAACGCGCCGCCCGCCGCCACGTGACCTGACGGAACCGGTCCATGGCGCGCTTCTTCATCGATCGTCCCGTCTTCGCCATCGTCATCTCGCTGTTCCTGCTGCTGGTGGGAACGCTGTCGCTGTTCTCGCTGCCGGTGGGCGAGTTCCCGGAGATCGCGCTGCCGACGGTGCAGGTGCGCGCCGCGTATGTGGGCGCGAGTTCCGATGTGGTCGAAGCCTCGGTCACTGCGCCGCTCGATCGCCAGATCAACGGCGTCACCGACATGCTCTACATCAACGGCGTGAGCGGCGACGATGGCAGCGCCTCGCTCACGGTGACGTTCGCGCTGGAACGCGATCCGGACATCGCCGCGGTGGAAGTGCAGAACCGCGTCTCGCAGGCCACCGCCACCCTGCCCTCGGAGGTCAACAACGCCGGCGTCACGGTGCGCAAACAGTCGCCCGACACGCTGATGTTCCTCGCGCTGCACGCCACCGACGACACGCTCGATTCGCTGTTCGTCAACAACTACGCCTATGTCTACATCGTCGATCCGCTGAAGCGCGTGAAAGGCATCGGCGACGTGCAGGTGTTCGGCTCCGAATACGGCATGCGCATCTGGCTGCGTCCCGACCGGCTCGCCAGCCTGCGTCTCACCGCCAGCGACGTGGCGCGCGCCATCCAGGAACAGAACGTCCAGGCGCCGGCCGGCCAGGTCGGCCAGCCGCCGGCGGATGCGAACCAGAGTTTCCAGTATTCGCTGCGCGTGCGCGGCCGGCTGGTGGACCCTGAGGAATTCGCCGACATCATCGTCGGCTCGCGGCCGGACGGTTCCTTCATCCGCGTGCGCGACGTCGGCCGTGTCGAACTCGGCGGCAGGGACTACAACTACCGCACGCGCTACGAAGGCATGCCGGCGGCGATGATGGCCATCTCGCTCGCGCCCGGCGCGAATGCGATGGAAACGGCGAAGCTGATCAAGGAGCAGCTGGCGACGCTGAAGCTGGCGTTCCCCGCCGGACTCGACTACCGGATCATGTACGACAGCTCGGACTTCGTGACCGCCTCCATCAACGAAGTCGTGCACACGTTCATCGAGGCACTGATCCTGGTGCTGATCGTCGTGTACCTGTTCCTGCAGAGCTGGCGCGCGACATTGATTCCGATGCTGGCCGTGCCGGTGTCGCTGGTCGCGACCTTCGCCGCATATCAGTTGCTCGGCTTCTCGATCAATACGCTATCGCTGTTCGGCCTGGTGCTGGCCATCGGCATCGTGGTCGACGATGCCATCGTCGTGGTCGAGGCCGTCGAACAGAACATGCACGCGCACAAGCTGTCGCCGCGCGACGCGACGCGCAAAGCGATGGACGAAGTGCAGGGACCGGTGATCGCCATTGCGCTGGTGCTGTCGGCCGTGTTCGTGCCGATGGCCTTCATTCCCGGCGTGACCGGGCTGCTGTACAAGCAGTTCGCGCTGACGGTTGCGGTGTCGACGCTGTTCTCGGCCGTGGTAGCGCTGACGCTGACGCCGGCGCTGTGCGCGATGCTGCTGAAGCCGCAGCCCGAACACGCGGGCGATGCGCCGCCGCGCGGTCCGCTGCGCCGCTTCTTCCATGGTTTCAATCATCGCTTCGACCGCCTCAATCACGGCTATGGGCGCGCGGCGCGTCTGGGCGCGCGCCGCGTGTCGATTGCAGTGACGCTGCTGGTCGTGGTGGTCCTGGGTGTCGCCGGCATGCTGCAGATCACGCCGACGGGATTCGTGCCCGACGAGGACAAGGGCGCGGTGTTCATGCAGGTGATCCTGCCGGACGCCGCCGCGCAGCAGCGCACGCTGCGCGTGCTCTCCGACATCGAAGCGATTGCGCGGGCGCAACCCGGTGTCGATGCGGTCGCCGCCGTCGCCGGCCTCGACATGATCTCGGGCACTGCGGCATCGAACTGCGCGCTGGTGATCGTCAAGCTCAAGCCGTGGGATGAACGCACCGCGAAGAATGTCAGCGCGCCGGCGATTCTCGGCGCGCTGTCGCAGAAGACGCAGCACATTCCGGAAGCCTTCGTCTTCGCCTTCAATCCGCCGGCGCTGCCGGGCTTCGGCGCGGTGTCCGGTTTCTCGGCGATGCTCGAAGCACGCGGCAACCAGACGGCGCAGGAACTGGCGCAGACCGCGCAGCAGCTCATCGGCGCACTCTCGCAGGATCCGGCGATCGGCCGCATCACCACGACGTTCTCGGCCAATACACCGAACTATCAGCTCGCCGTCGATCGCGAAAAGGTCAAGAAGCTCGGCGTGCCGGTCAGCGATGTGTTCACGACCTTCCAGACGTTCATGGGCGGTTATCAGGTGAACGAGTTCACGGCCTTCGGCCGCAACTACAAGGTCACGATCCAGGCCGACACCGAGTTCCGCCGCGAAGTGCGCGACATCGCGCAACTGTTCGTACGCAACGCGCAGGGCGACATGGTGCCGCTCGATGCCGTGACGTCCTACACGCCGTCCACCGGCTCGCGCTTCCTGCAGCGTTACAACCTGTATCGCACCGCTGCGCTGAGCGGCGCACCGGCGACGGGCGCGAGTTCCGGCCAGGCGATGGCCGCCGTCGAACGCATTGCCGCGGCGACGCTGCCCGCCGATTACGCGATCGAATGGACCGGTCAGAGCCTGCAGGAAAAACTGGCCGGCAACACCGCGACGCTGGTGATGGGACTGTCGCTGGTCGTGGTGTTCCTGTTCCTCGCCGCGCTGTATGAAAGCTGGACCGTGCCGTTCGCGGTGCTGATGGCGACGCCGTTCGGATTCCTTGGCGCGCTGCTGGCACTCAAGCTCACCGGCGTGGCGTTCAATGTGTACGGCCAGATCGGACTGGTCACGCTCATCGGCCTGTCGGCGAAGAATGCGATCCTGATCGTCGAGTTTGCGAAGCTGAATCGCGAGGCCGGCAAGCCGCTGATCGAATCGGCACTCGAAGCGGCGCGGCTGCGCCTGCGACCGATCCTCATGACCTCGTTCGCGTTCATTCTCGGTGTGGTGCCGCTGGTGCTGGCGTCGGGTGCTGGCGCGTCGTCGAAGCATTCGGTGGGCATTGCGGTGTTCGGCGGCATGATCCTGGCGACGCTGCTCACGACGCTGGCGGTGCCGGCGTTTTATGTGTTGATCCAGGGGCTGTCGGAGAAGCTCGGCGGCGGACCGCCGCAACCAGCACCGGCACCGGAAGGTGCGGCATGAAGCTCCGGAGAAGACCCCCTCCCTGCCCTCCCCCGCAAGCGGAGGAGGGGAAGAAATTGCCTGCCTCCGTTCCGATCCCCTCCTCCGCTTGCGGGGGAGGGTTAGGGTGGGGGCTTCTTGTGCTGACGACCGCATTGCTGCTCTCCGCCTGCGCCATCGGCCCCGACTACGAACGCCCCGAATCCGTAACACCGCCTGCCGACTATCGCGGCATCGCCGCGGTGCAAACGGAAAAATCCGTGGCCGACACCGCCTGGGCACAGATGTTCGGCGACCCCGAACTCGTTGCCGTGATCCAGCAGGCGCTCACCACCAATCTCGATCTGCTGAGCGCGGTGGCGCGCGTCGAAGAATTCCGCGCGCGCCAGCACCTGGCGCGCTCCGCCTTCGGACCGCAGCTCGGCGCAAACATCTCCACCAGCCCCAATCCGCAGAGCCGGGAGGACGCCAGCTACAGCGGCGGCCTGTCGCTCACCTGGGAACTCGATCTGTTCGGCAAGCTGCGACGCTCCAACGAAGCGGCACGCGCGCAGCTCATGGCCTCGGAAGACAATGCGCGCGCCGTCATGAGTGCGCTGGTCGCGTCGGTGGCGACCACGTGGTTCCAGCTACGCGAACTCGATGCGGAAGTGCAGATCATCCGCGACACCATCCACAGCCAGGAGGAATCGCTGGCGCTGGTGCGCTCGCTGATGCGCAACGGCGTGTCCTCCGGCGCCGAGGAACAGCAGGCCATCGGCCAGCTCGCGACGACGCGCGCGCAACTGCCGCTGGCGCTGCAGAACCGCGCGCAGGTCGAGAACTTCCTGCAATACCTGCTCGGCAATCCGCCGGACGAGATCGCGCGCAGCCAGCCGCCCACCTTCATCATCGTGCCGCCGGAGATTCCCGTCGGCCTGCCGGCACAACTGCTGGAACGCCGGCCCGACGTACGCCTGCTGGAAAACAGCCTGCGGGCGGCCACGGCGCAGATCGGCGTCGCGGAAGCCAACCGGTTCCCGTATCTGAGCATCGGACTCACGTCGTTCTTCGGCCTGGTGAGTCCGCAACTCGCGCATCTCTTCGACGGCGACGATCCGGCCACCGAAGTGCTCGCCATCGGACCCGAAGCGAGCATGCCGATCTTCCAGTCCGGCGGCGGCACCGCCAACGTGGAGGCGGCGCGCGCAGTGCAGCGCCAGGCCGAGCTCGCCTATCGCGGCGGCGTGCTGCAGGCCTTGCGCGAAGTCGCCGATTCGCTCGTCGCGACGGACCAGGTACGTGAACTGATCGCCCAGAACGAAGTGCGCACCGGCGCCGCCGCCGAAACCCTGCGCCTGCAACGCATGCGCTATCGCGCCGGCGTCATCAGCTACATCGAAGTGCTGGATGCCGAGCGACAGCTGTTCTCGTCGCAGATCGACCTGGCGCGCTCGAAGCTCTCGCAGCTGCAGTCCTACATCGACCTGTATCGCGCGCTCGGCGGCGGCTGGTCGGATGCGGAGCTGCAGAAGCTGCAGGGAAAATGAGAACGGAGAATGGCCGCAAGAAGGCGCAAAAGAACGCAAAGAACATTTTTGCTTTTCTGACCTTGCGATTTTTTGCGCCTTTTTGCGGCCATTGTTCCTCTTCCATCCTGCATGCGTTCTTCCCCTACGGACAGCGCGACAACGCCCTCTCTAGAATCGTTTGACCGCCGCTCGAACGGGAGAACGATCATGCTTCGCCGCCTGTCCTTCCTGATCGCAACGACGCTGGCCGCTTCGGCCGCAGTCGCGCAGTACACCGGTCCTTCGTCGACCACGCAGTACCGCAGCATTGCCGACGTGCTCAAGAATCCCGTGGACGATGCAGCGGTGACGCTCGAGGGTTATCTGATCAAGCAGGTCGGCAAGGAGAAGTACCTCTTCTCGGACGGCACATCGGAGATCCGCGTCGAGATCGACGCCAAGGATTTTCCGCCGACGCCGGTCGACGAGAAGACGCGGGTGCAGATCCGCGGCGAAATCGAGAAGGACTTTCTCACCAGCCCGGAGATCGACGTCGATACGCTGACGATCGTCAAGTAACGCGTTCAGCGAACGTCGCCGAGCAGCCGGTTCACCAGCGCCACGGCCGCGGGATCTTCGAGGATTCCCGTGTGGGTGGCATCGAAGCCGCGGATGTCGACGGCATCGTCCTGCGCCTCGCTGCGCAGTTCGCTGGCAACTGTCACGACGCCATCGCCGGAATCGCCCATGCCGCTCTTGCGGAACGAGAACAGCAGATGGTGCGGCACGGGCAATGCTTGTCGCACGCCGGGCGCTGAGAAAAAGAGCGAGGTCAGGTAGTCGCTGCCGGGCGCCATGTCGTACCAGGAACGCACGACGGTCGGCGCGTATTCGACGCCCATCTGCGCCGCGTCGTGCCCGCCCCAGGGCGTCGACACGGTGATGAAGAGCGGGATCTTCGTGCCGTCCTCGCTTCGCCGCAGCAGGTAGCCGCGCGACACGAGCCCGCCCATGCTGTGCGCCACGACGATGAGCTGCGGCACACGATGGCGCACTTCCAGTTCGAGCATCGTCTGCGCCAGATGATCGGCGACCTTGCCGAGGCGCGCGCCCGACGGATAGTAGTAAACCCAGGGCTGGAAGCGCGTGCGGTCCAGGTGTTCGATCAGGTAGCGGAAGTTCAGCGGCGAACCGGAAATGCCGTGCACGAACAGCACCGGAATGCGCTTCGCATCGTAGGGTTCGAGGAAGTACACGCCCGGCCCGGCGTCGAGCAGGAAATCGTACGGGGTCCACATGCCCGACTTGACGTGTTCCGCGGAGAAGCGCGGATCGTCGAGGGTCGTGACGGTGCCGGCGGCAGTTCGCGCCGCCAGGCTGATGCCGAGCTGTTCCTCGGGCGTGTGCGTGCGCAGCGCGGCGATGTCGACTTCGCGAATGTAGGCGCGCCCGCCTTGCGCAGGGATACGCAGATCGCGATCCGCGATGCGGCTGCCTGCTGCGCAGTGCACGCGCGAGTCGTCGGCGACATTGAGCACCGGTTCGCCCGGCTGATAGACGAGATCGCGACTGCGGTCCTCGAACGCGGCGAGTGCATAGTCGCCGGGCTGGGCCACCATCAGCCAGCGGCCGTCGCCTTCGGACACGAAATGATCGGCGAGCCGCCACGCCGGCGAACCGGTCGGCGTCGGCTGCAGCAGCAGGATCACGCGCGGATTGCGATTGGCCGGATCGCCGCTGACCGTGCCGGAAACCACGCACAGCGCATCGATCTGCTGTTGCTGTTCGCGCAGCTTGCCGAACATGCAGCCCGGCAGTGCGACAGTCGCCAGCATCGCTACGGCAGTCAGCCGACGTATTCGCATCAGATCCTCCGGAGGAGAGGAGTTTCCACGGGGGACACGGGGAGCACGGGACGGAAAAGAAGAAGCATTTCTTGTCCCCGTGTTCCCCGTGTCCCCCGTGGAAACCTTCTGGTTCTTGTGCATCGAGCTTAGCCGCGGCGCACCCGAAGCGGTCTGCCCCTTGTGCTTATCGCGCTGCAGCCGCTGGTGTCGCGACAATGCCGGCCCGCCATTCGATCAGCGTGCATCCATGCGCATTGCGATCTGCATCGCCGCCGCCGCGCTCTGCGGGGCCTTCGCGGGCTGCGTGTCGGTAGGCCCGGGCACCGTGCCGCGCGACCGGCTCGACTACAGCGAATCCATCACCGAATCGTGGAAGCGGCAGAACCTGCTGAACATCGTGAAGCTGCGCTATCTCGATCCGCCGGTGTTCGTCGACGTCGGCCAGATCGTGAGCGGCTACACCCTGGAGACCGGCATGACGGTCGGCGGACAGGTGTCGTCCGGGAATGCCGTGCAAGGCAACAGCGCCACCCTCGGCGGTTCGGGCCGCTTCACCGACCGGCCGACGATCACGTACGTGCCCATGACGGGCACCAAGTTCATGAGCGGCCTGATCATGCCGATTCCGCCGGACGCGATGTTCTATTCCATCCAGTCGGGCTGGGCGGCGGACGTGATCCTGACGCTGGGCGTCGGCGCCATCAACGGACTGAAGAACGCGAGCCGGGATCGCGACCAGGAGGCCGATCCGCGCTTCCTGCGTGTGGCGGAGCTGCTGCGGCAGATCCAGATCTCCGGCTCGGTCGGCCTGCGGCTGCGCAAGGGTCCGGGCAATGAAAAGTCCACTATCGTCGTGCTGCGCGCGCCCGGTACGTCGACGGACACGCTCGCACAGATCCGCGAACTGCGTTCGCTGCTGGGACTGGCGCAGGACGCGACGGAGTTCACGCTGGTGTACGGCGACATCGCCTCGAACGATCGCGAGATCGCCGTGCATACGCGTTCGCTGCTGCACGTGATGTCATCGCTCGGACAACGCGTCGAAGTTCCCGCCACAGACCTGAGCGAAGGACGGGCCACTTTCGGATTGTCGACCGCGGCCCCCGGCGCGACCGGCACGTTCCGGATCCACAGCTCGGTCGAAGAACCGCAGGACGCCTACGTCAGCGTCCGCTATCGCGGTACGTGGTTCTGGATCGACGATCGCGACCTGCGTTCGAAGGGCGGCTTCGCCATCATCATGCTGCTGTTCACGCTGACCGATCAGGGCCCCGATCGCGCGCTGCCGCTGCTGACGATTCCGACGGGGTAGGAAAAGGTCTCTTTTTTTCTCTGTCACCCCCGCGCAGGCGGGGGCCCATCTTCGCATTCGCCAATTGCGGCGATTTGCGCAAATATCCGCCCCATCGACGCAAGCATTCGACCCACCATGACGGACATGAACGCCAACACGGACACCTGGCCGCGGCCGCATCGCCTGACGGTGGAGGAGTACTACCGCATGGCGGAGGTGGGCCTGCTCGCGCACGACGCGCGGGTCGAACTGATCGAGGGAGAGATCATCGATATGGCGCCGATAGGAAGTCGACATGC
>NZ_DAINNK010000010.1:24140-86857 GCF_036735925.1 Povalibacter sp. | reverse complement strand
CCTGGGTGTTCCTCACGTGCGGCATCACGCTCGGCAGCTGGTGGGCGTACTACGAACTCGGCTGGGGCGGCTGGTGGTTCTGGGACGCGGTGGAGAACGCTTCGTTCATGCCGTGGCTCATCGCGACGGCGCTGATTCATTCCCTCGCCGTCACGGAGAAGCGTGGGCTGTTCAAGAGCTGGACGCTGCTGCTGTCGATCACCGCATTCTCGCTGTCGGTGCTCGGTACGTTCCTGGTTCGCTCGGGCGTGGTCGAATCGGTGCACGCCTTCGCGAGCGATCCGACGCGCGGCCTGTTCATCCTGACGTTCCTGGCGGTGTGCTCGGGTTCCGCGCTGGCGCTGTATGCGTGGCGCGCGCCGCTGTTTCGCACTGACACGGGATTCGCGCCCGTATCGCGCGAAAGCGTCCTGCTCATCAACAACGTGCTGCTGGTGGGTGCGACGCTGCTGATCCTGCTGGGCACGCTGTATCCGATGTTTCTCGATGCACTGGATCTCGGAAAGATTTCCGTCGGGCCGCCGTACTTCAACATCGCGTTCCTGATTCCCATGCTGCCGATGCTGCTGCTGCTGGCGCCGGGAATGCACGCCGGCTGGAAGCGCGCCAGCTACGAGCGCACCGGCCGAACGCTCGTCCTGCTGCTCGGTGTCGCCATCGTTGCGGGCCTCGTGCTGTCGCTGGCGGTTTACGGATGGCATTCGGTGATGACGACGGTCGGATTTGCACTGGCCGTGTGGATCGGACTTGCAGCGCTGATGGATCCGGTGTCGCGGCTGATCAGGAAGCAATCGTTGTCCGCCAGCATCGTCGGCATGAGCGTGGCGCATCTCGGGCTCGCGCTGTTCGTGCTCGGCGTCGCCACGACCGAGTCCTATCGCAGCGAAACCGATCTCAGCCTGCGCCCCGGGCAGACCGCGGAACTCTCCGGTTTCCAGTTCACGATGACTAAGCTCGGCGAAGTCGCCGGCCCGAACTACGATGCCATCGAGAGTGAAATCCGCGTGACGCGCGACGGTGAAGAAATCGCCGTCCTGCATCCGCAGAAGCGCACTTATCGCGTGCAGAAGAATCCGATGACGGAAGCCGGCATCGACTCGCGCTGGACCCGGCACCTGCTCGTGTCGATGGGTTCGCCGCTCGGCGACGGCGCCTGGAGCCTGCGGCTGCAGTACAAGCCGATGGTGCAGTTCATCTGGTTTGGCGCATTCACGATGGCGCTCGGCGGACTGATTGCGGCGACGGATCGCCGTTACCGTTCGCGGGTGACTGCGGACGCCACCGTGTCGACGACCACCGGCGTCAAGGCGGCCTGACGATCATGTGGCGATACCTGATTCCGGTCGGTCTGCTGGCCGCGCTTCTCGCGTTCTTCTTCGTCGGGCTCGGGCGCGACAAGGAGACATTGCCGTCGCCGCTGATCGGCAAGCCGGCGCCGCAGTTTTCGTTGCCCAGCGTCGGCGGCAGCTCGCCCACGGTGTCGACCAGCGACTTCGCCGGTCGGCCCTACGTGCTCAACGTGTGGGCCACGTGGTGCGTAGGCTGTCGTCAGGAGCATGAAGCCTTGCTCGAAATCGCCAGCCGCGGCGAAGTACCCATCGTCGGACTCAACTGGAAGGACGACATGCAGCTCGCACTGCAGTGGCTGCAGCAGCTCGGCAATCCCTACGTCGCAACGGCCTTCGACGAAGAAGGGCGGGTGGCGATCGACTGGGGCGTGTACGGCGCGCCGGAGACCTTCCTGGTCGATGCGTCGGGCAAGGTGATTCACAAACACGTCGCGCCGATGACCGTCGAGATCTGGGAGCGCGAGTTCCTGCCGCTGCTGAAGGTGCGCGAATGAAAGCCTGTGTCGGGGTGATGATCCTGCTGCTCGCCGTGTCCGCGTCGCAGGCCATGGACACAGCGCCGGCCTTCGACGATCCGGCGCAGCAGGCGCGCTACGAACACCTCGCGCGCGAGTTGCGCTGTCTGCAATGCCGCAGTGAAACGATCGCCGATTCGAGTGTCTCGCTCGCCGCGGACCTGCGCCGGCAACTGCGTGAACTGATCGCCACGGGCAAGAGCGACGACGAGATCAAGACGTACATGACCGATCGCTACGGCGATTACATCCTCTATCGCCCGCCGGTGAAGTCCAACACCTGGCTGTTGTGGGCGGCGCCGGTGCTGCTCGTGCTCATCGGCATCATTGCCGCGTTCGTCGTCATCTCGCGCAAGTCGAAGCTGCCCGATGACGATCTGCCGGCCGATGACCGCGCACGCACCGGCATGGGTGAACCATGACGGCATTTGCGATCGTCTGTGCGGCCCTGCTGCTCGTGACGCTGGTCTGGACCACGCTGCCGCTATGGCGTCCGCGGCCGAGCGTCGATGCAACTGCGACTCGCAAGGAACGTCGCGTGTCGAGCGCGGTGGTCATACTCGCTGTGACCGGCCTGGCAGCCGTCATGTATGTCCAGCTCAGCAACTGGAACTGGCAGGCCGTCGAGACGGCCGGCGTCCAGAGTGCCGAAGTCGACCGGATGCTCGCGCAGCTCGAAGCGAAGCTGGCGGCGAATCCGCAGGACATCGAAGGCTGGATATTGCTGGGTCGTTCGTATTTCACGCTGGAGAAGTTCCCGCGGGCGGTCGAGGCGTACCAGCACGCTTACGACCTCAGCCGCGGCGAGAACGTCGACGCGACCATCGGTCTCGGCGAATCGCTGGCCATGCTCGATCAGGCATCGCTGGCCGGACGGGCAGGCGAACTCTTCAATGAGGCGCTGCGTCGCGCACCGAATCATCCGAAGGCGCTCTGGTATGGCGGCATCGCCGCGTTGCAGGCGGGCGATCTGAAACTCGGTCGCGATCGGCTGCAGAGGCTGCTGGCTCACGAACCGCCGCCGCAACTGCGCACGATCCTCGAACAGCAGATCCAGGATCTGAACGAACAGATCGGCGAAGCGGGAGAGGGCGGCGCAGCGACTGCGGCGACCCCTGCAGCAGCGACGCAGAAACACACGATCCAGGTCTCGGTCTCGATCGCTCCGGCCATCCAGCAGCAGCTCAAGGGAGCCACGCCGCTCTTCATCCTCGCGCGCGATCCTGCAGCAGCCGGTCCGCCGCTGGCCGTGCAGCGACGCAGTTCTGCCGAAGCGCCGCTGACGCTCGAACTGAGCGAGGCCGATGCCATGATGCCGACGCGGACCCTCGCTTCCGCTTCGCGCGTTCAGGTCGTCGCGCGCCTGTCCCTGTCCGGCGCGCCCCAGCAGCGCAGCGGCGATTTTTACGGGGAAGCCGACTATGAATTCGGCAAGGACACAGGCACATTGCAGATCGTGATCGATCGCACCGTTCCCTGAGCGTTTGACGGTTCCTGATGCCAGCCACTGAAAAGATTTCGTTCGCCGGCCCGCCATCGATGGTGCCGGCCTTCGTCCGCGTCTTCCTCAGCAAGAAGCCCTTCGTGGCGCCTGCAGGCGCCGTCGTGACGCCGATCGAACTCGAAGCGCGCCGCGTGCGGCTGTCGGAGAGTCACTTGCGCACGTATCGTGACGTGTGCGGCGTGCCGGCGGCTGCGCATCTGCCGCCTGCGTATCTGCACGCCGTGGCGATGCCGATGCACATGCAGTTGTTCATCGCGCGCGGCTTTCCGGTCAAGGTGCTGGGACTCATTCACCTGCGCAACACGATCCGCGTATTCAAGGCCATCGACACGCGTGCACCGCTGCGGCTGACCGTGCACTTCGACACGCTGCGGCTCACGGACGCGGGCCAGGAGTACGACTTCACGACCCGCTACGAACGCGACGGCGAACTGGTGTGGGAGGAAGTCAGCACCATGTTCGCGCGCGGCACGCAACCGACGAAGGTGGAGGGCGGCGGCGGCAAGCGCCCCTCCATCGAGCGCTCGAATCATCCGCAGGAAGGCACGCAGACGGACACGCTCGACATCGCCGAGAACACCGGCTGGCGTTATGCGCGCGTCTCCGGCGACTTCAATCCGATTCACCTGACGGCGCGCACGGCGGCGATGTATGGCTTCAAGCAGGCCGTCGCGCATGGCATGTGGTCGCTCGGTCGCTGCCTGGGTGCAGCGGCATCGCACCTGCCGCACGAGGGCATCCAGATCGACACGCAGTTCAAGCTGCCGGTGTATCTGCCGTCGCAGGCACTGGCGCGAACCTGGGCCGTCGACAGCGGCGTCGACATTGCGATGTGCACCATGCGCGGCGATCGCCTGCATCTGGCGATGCAAGTGCGCAGGCTGGGGTAAGGCTCATGGATCTTCTCACCGGCATCGAATCGCGCACCTCCGCGGCCAAGCTGATCGAACCTGCACCGACGCGCGAGCACATCGAACGCATCATCGGCGCCGGTGCGCGTGCGCCGGATCATGGTCGGCTGCGGCCCTGGCGTTTCGTGGTCCTGCAGGGAGAGGCCCGCCGCACACTCGCCGATGCGATGGCCGATCTGCTGCGGCGGAAGAATCCCGAGGCCACGGCCGAGGATCTGGATGGCGAGCGCCGCAAACCGATGCGCGCACCGACCATCGTCGTCGTGGCCGCACACATCACGAAGGGCAAGATTCCCGAAATCGAGCAGGTGCTGGCCGTGGGCGCAGCGGTCCAGAACATGATGCTGGCGGCGGGAGCGCTGGGGTACGGCGCAATGTGGAAGACCGGCGGCGCCGCGTACGATGCCGGCGTGAAGCAGGCGCTCGGGCTGGCGGCCGATGATCACATCGTCGCCTTCCTGTATCTCGGAACGACCGCCGTTGCCGGGCCGCTGGTGCCGGCACCGACCGAGGGCAGCGTTCGCTGGCTGTAGCTCCAGGGTCGGACCAGTTGTAGGTCAGGCTTCAGCCTGACTCCGCAGAGGCCGGCTAAAGCCGGCCCCACAGGCAGCAGCACGGATTCCACAATTACTGATTGATCGGCGCCGCCGTTGGCGCGCTACTAACGCCCGGGCGCAGGGAACCGACATCCCGGGTGGGCGGTTCATGGCCACGGAGGTGTGTCATGTGGCGCGTAGCGTTTCGCGGGCTGTGGGTTGCGATCACCGTCGCGGTCGTGGGCTGGTCGTTCCAGGTGCGGGCCGATGACCAGGCCGCCGACGACGCAGATTCCAGCAAGGCAACGCAGCTGACCTTCGACGATGCCCGATCCGCGCGCGTCCAGGGGCGGCTGGTCGGTAAGGACAAGCACGAGTACACATTCGATGCCCGCAAAGGGCAGAAAGTCGTCCTGGCCGTGTCGTCGGATCTGTCGCCCTGGATCGGTATCGATCTGCTGGCGCCGGTCTTCGCGAGCACGGTCAAGAACGCGCCGGCGATCTATACGAACTTCATCGATGGTACGACCCGCTGGGAGGGCGTGGTGCCGGGCAACGGCACCTACACGGTGCGGCTCGGGTTGCTGAGATCGCAGGCGCAGAAAGTCGGTCGGGTCGACTACGAACTGGATGTGAACATCAAGTGACGAAAAAAATTCCGGGTCTCGTTCTCGCCGCCTTCCTGCTCGCCGGTTGCGCTACCGATCCGATCGAAACTGCAGGCGATCTCGCCACCGTGCCGGCGTTCCGGACCTTCAAGGTGCAGGAGGAACGGCTGATCTTTCCCGAACAGATTCCGGAAGGTCAGCGTGATCGCATCGCCAGCGAACTGCGGGCCGCCGCCGTTGGCGCGTTGCAGGGCAGGGGGTATCGCGAAGTGACAGGCAGTGAGCCGGCCGATGTGCTGGTCGTGCTCGGTGCTGCTGCGCGCACGACGATGACCGAGGCGGTCGAAGAAGATCTGAGCAAGCACATCAATCCGGTGAATACCTCCGTATTCGATGCCAGCAGCGGCGATACACCCTCCGACGCGTCGGCTCCGCGTCCGCCGGGCATCGGTCGCGAGGGCGACCTGATTCTCTACATCCTCGATCCCGCGACCCAGCGTTCGTTGTGGAGAGCGAGTTCCAGCGGCGCGGCGAGCACGCCGGGCGAAGCTTTGCGCAAGGCGCGATCGGCCTATCGCAGCATGGTGAACAAGTTGCCGATGGCGGGCGGCTGAGTCGAACCCATGCTCCGGCCACTGCGCGTGCCGGTCTGCCTGTGTTTCGTACTGTGCCTGCCTGCGCCGTTGCACGCCCAGACGCAGCCGAACGTCGCCGAAACTGCGCTTGCCCAGGTCATCGCCGACCATGAGCGCCTCGATCGCATCCGCGATCCGCTGACCGCAGGGCAGGAAGGCGATATCGAAGCGCTGGCCCGTCTGCCGGACGTCCGGCCGGAAAGCGAACGCAAACTGCGCGAGGCATTCACGACGCTCGGGAAGCGCATCGCCGCCATCGATGCACGGCAGCTCTCCGCCGAATCGCGACTGAATCATGCATTGCTGCAGCGATCGGTCGACATCCTGATCGAGCAATACGGCTACGACCTGTCGCGCATCGCGTTCGAGAACGACAGCGGCTTTCACACGCTGGGCGACTACATCGGGCGGACGACAGTGATCGCATCGCGCGCCGACGCGGATGCCTGGATGTCGCGCCTGCAGGCGATGCCCGACTACTATCGCCAGAACATCGCCAACCTGCGCCGCGGCATCGGCACGAAACTGACGCAGCCGCGCATCGTGGTCGACCGCGTTCTCGACGTGGCGCGCCAGCAGGCTGCGGCAAACCCCGAAGATCATGTGCTGCTGACGCCGTTCGCGAAAATGCCGTCGAGCATTCCGCAGGCGACGCAGGCCGACTATCGTGATCGCGCCCTGCAGATCGTGCGCGATCAGGTGGTGCCGCAGCAGAAAGCCTTCGTCGACTTTCTCGCCCGTGAGTATCTGCCGGCGGCCCGCAAGCAGATCGGCTGGCGTTCCACGCCGAACGGCGAAACGACCTATCGTTTCCTGGTCCGCCGCGAAACGACCACGACCATGACGCCGGATGAAATCCATAAGCTCGGCCAGTCCGAAGTCGCGCGCATCCGCGAATTGATGGAGAAGACCATCGCGTCGACCGGCTTCAAGGGTACCTTCGCCGAATTCCTGCACATGCTGCGCACCGATCCGCGCTTCTATCCGAAGACGCCGCAGGAATTGCTGGAGAAAGCCAGCGGGGTCGCGAAGCGTGCGGTGGGCGGCGTGCCGCCGTTGTTCGGCCGGTTGCCGCAGCTCACGTATGACGTGCGGCCCGTGCCGGCCGAGATGGCCGAAGGCTACACGACCGGCCGCTACTGGGGCGGCAGCATGAAGCTCGGTCAGCCGGGCGGATACATCGTGAATACATCGAAGCTCGACCAGCGGCCGCTGTACGAACTGCCGGCGCTGACCGTCCACGAAGCGGTGCCCGGTCATCATCTGCAGATCGCGCTCGCGCAGGAACTGGATGGCCTGCCGTATTTCCGCCGCAATCTCGGCCCGACGGCGTTCGTCGAAGGCTGGGGTCTCTATTCCGAATTTCTCGGTGAAGAGATGGGCATCTATCGCGATGCGTACGAAATGTTCGGCCGCTATTCCTACGAGATGTGGCGCGCCTGCCGGCTGGTCGCCGACACCGGCATTCACTGGCTCGGCTGGGACATCGAAAAGGCCCGCCGCTGTTTCATCGACAATTCGGCGCTGTCGCCGCACAACATCCAGACCGAACTCGAGCGCTACATTTCATGGCCGGGCCAGGCGCTGGGCTACAAGATCGGCGAACTGAAATTCCGCGCGCTGCGCAAGGAGGCGGAGAGTGCGCTGGGCGAGAAATTCAACGTGCGCCAGTTTCACGATCGGCTGCTGCTCGGCGGACCGCTGCCCATGGACGTGCTGGAAGTGCAGGTCCGCGAGTGGATCAAGGCACAGCAGCGTTCGTGACGGCGGACGGGTCCGGCTGCTGTGCAACCAGCGCCAGCACGGTGAGCCGCGGCGGACGGAGATTGCCGAAGGGTGAGCAGCGCAGATTGTTGCTGACGATCTGCACCGACAGGAGCGGCAGGATCGCACGCAGCAGTTGCTCGACGAGTTCGCAGTCCCCCGCGTCGAGGCGCATCGAACGGTTTCTCGAAAACGAAATCGTTTCCCATGAGGCCGGAAATCGCTCGAGGTCGGCCGCACCGGGAAGCGGTTCACCGCGTACGCGTGCCACGAGGCGCTGTTCGCTGCTGTACCCGGTCAGCGCGGCGACGTTTTCTTCGGTCGCGGCGACCGGCGATTCCAGCAGAACATCGAAACGCGCATTGCCGGACGAATCGTCGCAGGCATAACCGTGCAGCGTCAGCGTGTCGCGCGCGCCGAGCTCGGTGAGGATCGAGCGCAGTTTCTGGCGCAATGCACTGCAGGTATAGAACGTGCTGTAGCCGCGATACACGAAGGTGATCTGCTGCTTCTTCCAGACCGCCTCGATTTCCGCATTCTCCGGAGCGGCCAGCGCGCATGCGTGCACGCAGAGTGCGGTCGTGAACGCCGCCAGCAGTGCGAACCGTCCGATGATTCCCGTCCGCATGATCCCCGTCGGCATGATTCCCTGAGTGCGCATGCATCCTCCGATGCGCGAGCGACCGCTGATGGCGTCCGACCATAGACATCCGGGCGATCCATGCCCAGAACGCTTCGGTCAACGGCCTGCAAACGCCGGCAGAAGGCTGTCCGGGTCGAAGGACACGGAACGGGGAGCAAATGTTTCAGCGATCGGTGCGCAGTGTCCGGACGACGAACGCTGCCTTTGCCGGATGCAGCGGCATGTTGCCGGGCTGCAACGTCTACCCGCGATGCATACAAGCCCGCGGGTCATTCGCCTGCAGACCCGTGCGCCTTGCCTCGATCAAGGCCGATGGTTAGCCTAGCGACGGGGATTCAGCAGCCGCCGCCCTTCGTTGCAGGATGCGAACGTGGCGGGAAACCGACGGGGAGTGTCCTGAGTCATTCAATCCAAGCCATGCGTGCGGAGAGAACGGCGTGACCGCCGCGGTCGAACCTGCTGGCACTCTGGACACGGCGCTGGCGCATACGGCGCATCTTCTTCATCGCGACCCCGCACTGGCCGTCGAACAGGCCAGCGAAATCCTCAAGGTGGTGCCAGGTCATCCGCAGGCCATCCTGCTGCTGGGCATCGGCCAGCGGTTGCGCGGCGACGTGCCGGCAGCGCTCGCCGTCCTCACCGATCTCGCTGCCCATCAGCCGAATTCCGCACAGACTCACTACGAACTGGGACTCACGCTCGCCGCCGACGGGCAGGGCGATGCCGCAGTCGCCGCGCTGCGTCGCGCGCTGCAGCTCAAGCCGGATCTTCCCGATGCCTGGCGCGTGCTCGGCGATCACCTGCGTGCGCTCGACGATCCATCCGCTGCCGACGAGGCATACGCACAGCACATCCGTCACTCGACGCGCAATCCGCGCCTGCTGGAAGCCGCCGCGGCATTGTGCGAGAACCGCATCGCCGAAGCGGAAGCGCTGCTGCGCGACTATCTGAAGCAGACGCCGACGGATGTGCCGGCGATCCGGATGCTGGCGGAGGTGGCGGCGCGGCTGGGTCGTTACGCAGATGCGGAATCGCTGCTCGAACGGTGTCTCGAACTGGCGCCCGGCTTCGTTGCAGCACGACACAATCATGCCGTCGTCCTGCATCGCCAGAACAAGTCGCCTCAGGCGCTGATGGCCATCGACCAAGCGCTCGCCGCGGATCCGCGCAATCATGGCTATCGCAGTCTGAAGGCCGCGATCCTGAGCACACTCGGCGACTACGACGCAGCGATCGAACTCTATTCGCAAGTCGTCGATGCGTATCCGCGTCATGCCAAGGTCTGGATGAGCTTCGCGCATACGCTCAAGACGGCCGGCCGTCAGCAGGAGAGCATTGCCGGTTATCGCCGCTCCATCGAACTGGCCCCGCATCTGGGGGAGGCGTACTGGAGTCTGGCGAACCTCAAGACTTTCCGCTTTTCCGCCGCAGAGAGGGCGGCAATGCAGGCCCTGCTCGATCGCGACGACCTGTCGGCAGAGGACAGGTTTCATCTCCACTTTGCGCTCGGCAAGGCATGCGAGGACATGGGTGACCATGCGTCCTCGTTCCGGCACTACGATACCGGCAATCGCCAGCGGCGCGCGCTGATCCAGTATCGCGCCGACGACACGTCGGAGTACGTACGTCGCTGCCAGTCCGTCTTCACGGCCGATTTCTTCAACGAGCGTCGAGGCTGGGGCGCCCGGGAAGCCGATCCCGTTTTCATCGTCGGATTGCCGCGCGCCGGATCGACGCTGCTCGAACAGATTCTGGCGAGCCACCCGCTGGTCGAAGGAACGATGGAGCTGACCGATATCGTGTCGCTGGCGCGCGAGCTGGCCGATTCGCGATGGAAGGGTGCCGATTCCCGCTATCCGGAAGTGCTGGCGTCGCTCACGGCGGAGCAATGCGAGCAACTGGGACGACGTTATCTCGACCGCACGCGGATCTACCGCAAGCAGGGTCTGCCGTTCTTCATCGACAAGATGCCGAACAACTTTGCTCATGTCGGCCTGATCCATCTGATCCTGCCCAATGCCAGGATCATCGATGCGCGCCGGCATCCGCTCGGCTGCTGCTTCTCCGCGTTCAAGCAGCATTTCGCGCGTGGGCAGCATTTCACGTACGGGCTGGAGGATCTCGGCCGGTACTACCATGACTACGTAGAACTGATGGCGCACATCGACGGGGTGTTGCCTGGCCGCATTCACCGCGTCATCTACGAAGAGATGGTCGACGACACCGAGCTGCAGGTGCGGCGCCTGCTCGAGTACTGCGGACTGCCGTTCGATGAGCGCTGCCTGCGCTTCTACGAAAACGACCGCGCCGTACGTACCGCCAGCTCCGAACAGGTGCGACAGCCGATCTTCAAGGACGGTGTCGATCACTGGCGTCACTTCGACGCCTGGCTGGAGCCGCTCCGGCAAGCGCTCGGGCCGATGCTCGACAGCTATCCGGCGGTGCCGCCGTTCGAGCCGCATTGATGGAATGGAAGGGTTTGAAGCCACTACCCAGGGGATTCACATGACGCGCAGCAGATTGAGAAAGATGAGAAGACTGCAAACCGTCCGGCACGCCGTCACGACGCTGCCGCTGGCGGCCGCCGTGTTCGCGGTGAGCCACGCTGCATCGGCAGCGGAAGAAACGGGCAACGTCGTGCTGGAGAACGTGATCGTCACGGCGCAGAAACGCCAGGAGGATCTGCAGTCGGTCCCGGTCAGCGTGCAGGCCATGGGAACCGCGAAGCTGGAAGAGCTGCATGTGCAGGGCTTCGACGACTACGTCAAGTTCCTGCCCAGCGTCTCATTCACTTCCATCGGCCCGGGATTCGGTCTCGCCTACATGCGCGGCGTTGCCAGCGGCGAGAACAACAACCACTCCGGACCGCAGCCGACGGTGGGCATGTACCTCGACGAGCAGCCCATCACCACGATTCAGGGTGCTCTCGACGTTCACCTCTACGACATTGCACGCGTCGAAGCCCTCGCCGGACCGCAGGGCACGCTCTATGGCGCGAGTTCCGAGGCGGGAACGATCCGCATCATCACCAACAAGCCGGATCCCGACAAGTTCGCCGCGGGGTACGACCTCGAAGGCAGTTCGATCGAAGACGGCGGCAGCGGGTACGTAGCCGAAGGATTCGTGAATGTCCCGATCGGAACCTCGGCGGCAGTCCGGCTGGTGGGCTGGTATGACAACCAGCCCGGTTACATCGACAACGTCGCGACTCCCAGAACCTTCACGACGTCGGGCGAATGCGTCGTCAATTCCCCCTCGCCGCCGGCAGGCTGCGTATCGACACCTTTCCATGCCAAGAAAGATCAGAACGAAGTGGAAACCTATGGCGCGAGGGCCGCACTGCGTATCGATCTCAATGACAACTGGACGATCACGCCGGCACTGATGGCCCAGAAGCAGACGAGTGACGGCTCGTTCGCGTACGCGAAGAATCTCGGCGACCTGAAAGTGGCCAAGTACTATCCCGAGACCAGCGAGGACAAGTTCATGCAGGCCGCGCTGACGGTCGAAGGCAGGATCGGAAATTTCGATCTGGTGTATGCCGGCGCGTACCTGAAGCGCGATGATGTCGTGAACCAGGACTATTCCGACTACTCCTACTTTTACGATCTCGGCGGGTCGGGTGTGTACTGGACGGACGACGAGGGCGTGCCGCTCGGCGACCCGTCGCAATTCATTCACGGAACGGACGACTACAAACGCCAGAGTCACGAGATCCGGCTATCGTCGCCCTCGGACAATCGGCTGCGCTTCCTGGTGGGCGCGTTCTATCAGAAGCAGGAACACGAGATCTTCCAGAACTACCAGATCCGCGGCCTCGGCGTAGACACCAGCGTGAGCGGTTGGCCCGGCACGCTGTGGCTGACGCAGCAGAATCGCGTGGATGAGGACTACGCACTGTTCGGAGAGCTGAGTTTCGACGTCACGGAGCAGCTGACCCTCACGGGCGGCTTGCGAACATTCAAGACCGAGAGTTCCCTGAACGGCTTCTATGGCTTCTCCGAGAACTATGTCTATGGCGATACGTACGGCGAAGCTTTCTGCTTCTCGGCAGACCAGCTGCGCGACGCGCCATGTACCAACCTGGACGATACGGTCAGCGACAAAGACACGATTCCGCGCGTCAACGTCACCTACCGCATCGATGACGATCGCATGGTCTATGCGACGTATTCGCGCGGCTTCCGGCCAGGCGGCGTGAACCGCAACAACGATGTGCCGCGCTACAAGCCGGACTATCTCGACAACTATGAACTGGGCTGGAAGACCTCCTGGGCAGGCAACCGTTTCCGCCTCAATGGCGCGGTCTTCATGGAAGAGTGGAGCGATATCCAGTTCTCGTTCCTGCCGCCTTCCGGCGTGGGGCTCACCGTCATTCGCAACGCCGGCGATGCCGAGATCAGGGGTCTCGAAATTGATATGGCCTGGGCCGCTTCGGATGGGCTCACGCTCGGCGGTGGATTCACGTATCTCGATGCAGAGCTGACGGAGGACTACTTGCCGGATCCGGACGGACCTGCGACGGCGCCCAAGGGCACGCAGTTGCCAGTGACGCCGAAGTTCAAGGCGAACCTGACGGCGCGCTTCACGTTCCCCGTCGGCACCGGCGACGGTTTCTTCCAGGCCGCCGGCGTGTACAACGGCAGCAGCTGGTCGGATCTGCAGGAAGCGGATCGCGAGATCCTGGGCAAACAGGATTCCTACGCCATCGCCGATTTTTCTGCAGGCTTCCGGAAGAACAGTTATTCGTTCGAGCTGTTCATCAACAATGCTTTCGACGAGCGTGCCCAGCTGTACACGTTCGCCGCGTGCTCGACGGATGTATGCGGCGTGAATCCGTACATCGTGACGAGCCAGCCGCGCACGGTCGGACTGAAGTTCGGTCAGAAGTTCTGAGGAGTGAAGGCGGGTGGACACTGTCGTCCACCCGCTTCCGGCCGGCCGATCCGGCCAGGGGACCGCTCAGTGAACTACGTCGAAGTCGCCATCCCGTTCTTCATCCTGGCGATGGCGCTGGAATTTCTCTACGGCCGCTTCGCCGGCCGGCAGACCTATCGTCTCAACGACACCGTCAACAGCCTGCAGCTCGGCGTGCTGAGCCGGCTCGTCGATCTGCTCAAGCTCGGTTTCGCCGGCATCGTGTTCGGCGCGCTCGTGAAATGGCTGGGCGTGCCGCAGTGGTCGATGGACTCCGCGTGGCAATGGGTCGTCGCCTTCGTCGCCTATGATTTCTGCTACTACTGGAAACACCGCTTCGGTCACGAGTGGCGCATCCTGTGGGCCTCGCATGTCGCGCATCACCAGAGCGAGGAGTTCAATCTCAGCACCGCGCTGCGCCAGGCCGGCACGGATTACATCGGCTTCGTTTTCTACATTCCGCTGTTCCTCGCCGGCATTCCCGCAGCGGTGGTCGTGACCGTCGGCAGCCTCAATCTCATCTACCAGTTCTGGGTGCACACCGAGCACATCCGGCGGCTCGGCCCGCTCGAATGGATTCTGATCACGCCGTCGAATCATCGCGTGCATCACGCGCGCAATCCTCTGTATATCGACAGGAACTACGGCGGCGTCTTCATCCTGTGGGACCGCCTGTTCGGCACGTTCCAGGACGAACTTCCCGATGTGCCCTGCGAGTACGGCATCACGCACGGGCTCAAGAGCTGGAATCCGCTGTGGGCGAACGTGCATTTCTGGTGGGAAACCGCACGGATCGCCTGGCGCACGCGCCGCTGGCGCGACAAGCTGCGGATCTGGTTCATGCGTCCCGGCTGGTTTCCCGAGGACATTGCAGCGGAGTTCGAGGCGAAATATGCCAACGCCGCACCGCCGGGCAAGTTCGATCCGCCCGCCGCCGGATTCAGCAAGGGCTACGTGTTCGCGCAGTTCTGGCTGCTGACGGCGGGTTCGCTGTGGCTGCTCGGCGCCGCCGAGGATCTGCCGCGCTCGTTCGTGCTGCTGGCCTTCGGCTGGTTCTGTGCATCGTTCTACGTGCAGGGCCAGTGGCTCGAAGGCGGGCCCGCGGGCCGGTGGCTGGAATGGTCGCCGCTCGCACTGCCGCTGTGCGTCGCGCTGGCCGGCCCTCTGTCCTGGCCTGCCGTCAGTACCACGCTGCTGACGGTGCTCGCGGTCTACGCGGGAATCAGCATGCTCGTGCTGGTCGTCGAGCGATTTGCCGCTCCCGCGCCACTGACCTCGGCCTGAGCGTTGCCCGGTCCACCGCTGCCCCTGCAGAAATGATGGCGTTGTCAACGGCGGAATCGCTAAGATGCCGCCGCGCCGCGACCTCGCGTTGCCGGCGCAGGTGGGGGATACACCAGCAGTGAGACCGGCTCATGGCTTATCAGTCGACGACTACAACATCTACAACCGCCAACAACCAGCAAACCAGCTACCTTTCCGCACTGATCGTTCTGACGTCGTTGTTCTTCATGTGGGGGCTGATCACCTCACTGAACGACATCCTGATTCCGCATCTGAAAGCTGCCTTCTCGTTGAGCTACGTGAAGGTGATGCTGATCCAGTTCTGTTTCTTCGGCGCCTATGCCGTGATGTCGCTGCCTTCGGGCTTCCTGGTGGAACGTGCCGGGTACAAGCGCGGCATCATCATTGGCCTCGTGACGGCGGGCATCGGCTGCCTGCTGTTCTTCCCGGCGGCAGGCATGCAGTCGTATCCGTTCTTCCTCGGTGCGCTGTTCGTGCTGGCTTCCGGCATCACGCTGCTGCAGGTGGCCGCGAATCCGTACGTCGCGATTCTCGGCCCGCCGCGCACGGCCTCCAGCCGGTTGACGCTGACGCAGGCGTTCAATTCGCTCGGCACGACCATCGGACCCTTCCTCGGATCAGTACTGATCCTCTCGGCGGTCAGGCCCGAAGGCGACGAAGCGACGGTGCGCGCCGCCGAGGCAGCGACCGTCCAGGGCCCGTACGTCATCCTCGCACTGACGCTGTTCGTGATCGCGGTGCTGATCGCCCTGGTGAAGCTGCCGCAGATCGAGGCGCAGGATCAGCCGGCCGATGCCGGTGCGGGGACGTACCAGCAGCACAAGAGCGTCTGGGGCTATCGGCACCTGGTGCTCGGCGCGGTCGGCATCTTCCTGTACGTCGGCGCGGAAGTGTCGATCGGCAGCTTTGCCGTCAACTTCCTGAGCCAGCCGACGATCGGCGGACTGACGGAAGTGGAGGCGGGCAAGTACCTGTCGTACTACTGGGGCGGCGCGATGGTCGGCCGCTTCATCGGCGCCTGGGTGATGACGAAGGTGAAGCCCGGCCGCGTGCTGGCGTTCAATGCCTTCGTGGCCGTGGGCCTGCTGCTGGTCGTCATGCTGTTCGCCGGCAAGACGGCGATGTGGGCATTGCTCGCCATCGGCCTGTTCAACTCGATCATGTTCCCGACGATCTTCACGCTCGCCATCGACGGCCTCGGCAAGCACACCGGCGAGGCGTCCGGCATCCTGTGCGTCGCCATCGTCGGCGGCGCGATCATTCCGCTGCTGCAGGGCTACTTCGCAGACATCAATCTGCTGTACTCCTTCATCGTTCCTGCCGTCTGCTATCTGTACATCGCGTACTACGGACTGAAGGGACACAAGGCGGATCTGAAGCCAGCTGCCTGAGGCAACGGCGCGGACGGCAGCAATGTCGTTCGCGCCTTCTTCCATGACATCGATGCCCTGTCCGTGCGGTTCGACGCTCGCGCTGGCTGCGTGCTGCGGCCGCTGGCATGCAGGCGCATCGGCACCGACGGCAGAACAGTTGATGCGTTCGCGTTACGCCGCCTTCGTGCTGCTCGATGCGCCGTATCTGCTGCGGACCTGGCACGTCAGCACGCGACCTGCATCGGTGAGCTTCGAGCCCGGCCTCAAATGGCTCGGTCTGAAGGTCGTGAGTGCGCGAACCGTCGATGCCGATCGCGCCGAGGTCGAGTTCATCGCGCGTTATCGCGTGGGCGGCGCCTCGGCCGGGCGGCATCACGAACGCAGCCGGTTCGTGTGCGAAGGTGGTGAGTGGTTCTACGTCGACGGCTCTGCCTGTGGGGCCGGCTTCAGCCGGCCATCTGAAAAGTCAGGCTGAAGCCTGACCTACAGGCAGAGGCCGGCTCAAGCCGGCCCCACAGGCAGAGAAGAGACGAACCACACCGGCGGCGCCGCCGTGAACTCGCACAGCTTGCGCTGCAGCGGATGCCGAAAGCGGATGCGCCACGCATGCAGGCACAGCGGCGCAGCATCGACCGGCAGCGTCTGGCTGTCGCCGAGTTCATCGCCGCGCAGATAGACGGGATCGCCGCAGACGGGAAATCCGAGGTGCCACAGATGCACCCGGATCTGGTTGGTGCGGCCGGTGAGCGGTCGTGCTTCCAGCAGGCTGGTGCCGTCGTCGAGTCGCTGCAGAACCTGAAATTCGGTACGTGCCGGCAGTCCCGATGCTGCGTCGATGACGCGCGACCCGGCATGGCCGGCATCGGCGCTGATCGGCGCTGCGCAGACAAACTCGTTGGCGGCCGGATGGCCGTGGACGCACACGAGATAGTTCTTCTCCACCTCGCCGCGGGCGAACTGCGCCTGGATCTTTCCGGCGATGTGACGCGTGCGCGAAACGACGAGTGCGCCGGTCGTGTTGGCGTCCAGTCGATGCGCCGGGCGCGGCGTCTGCGGGTGATAGAGCGCGTCGAGGATGTACTTGAGCGTGTTGCGATTGAAGCGGCCGCCGGCATGCATCGGCAGCGGCGCAGGTTTGTTGATCACCAGCAGCGCTTCGTCTTCATGCAGCAACTCGATCCGCATGTCGACGTCCGGTTCGATGACGCCGGGAAATCGGTGCAGATAACGTTCGCCGGCGCGCACGCGGGTCGCAGCGGGAGCCGGGCGTTCGGCGGAATCGAGCAGCAACCCCTTGTCGCAACGCTCCTGCCAGAAGTTCGCGGGAATGTGACTGACGATGCGGCACAGCGCATCGAGCAGCGTCAGTCCATCGCAGGCAGCCGGAATGGTCACGGGCCGGAAATGATCGTGCGGCACGCTACCGGGCAGCGGATGGATGAGGCGCTCGATCTGTTCGTGGCGGATCGCGATGCGTTTCGCCATGTCGTTCGCGTCGATCCCGCAGCAGTAGGGGCAGTGCCTGCCTGCCTCGTAGCGTTCGTGCTGGCGATCCTCGGCCGTCAGCACATGGCGGCAGTTGGTGCACTGAATCCACGGCGCATCGGTTGATTCCAGGTCGGGCGCGCGGAGTTCCTTCTTCACCCGAATGCTCATGCGCACGAACGGCTGATGCTCGATGCCCGCGACCTGCGGCTGCAGATCTTCGAGGCCCGGCCAGCGGCGCAGTTGCTCGATCAGCTGCTCCGTTGCCTCCGTCTCTCCCGCGACCGACAGGCTGATGCCTTCGGGCGTGAGCAGGATCGAACCCTTCAGATGCCCTTGCCGGCACAGGGACAGCAACGCGGCGCGCCGATCCTTGAGATCGGCCAGTGCCGCAGGATGATGGGCGGTGACGCAGACGAAGGGATGCATGGCCCGAACCATAGCAAGCGTCGGACCAGTGTTCGACGCTTGGACATAACGAACGGGCCGTTCGCGTCGTAGGTGTTGCGCGGACGGCGGCGCCATGCGGCTTGTCAGCCGTTGCCATCTCGCCGACGATTGCGCCACGTCCACGACACAGGCCGGCTTCGCATGCAGCCACTGCCTCCCGGCGATCTCAAAGAACTCCTGTCGCTGCTGCAGACGGCGCTGGAACTGTCGGAGCCCGATCGCGAGCAATGGCTGGCGACGCTCGATCCCCGCAAGGGCCATCTCAAGCAGACGCTCGCCGATCTGCTGCAGAAGCAGGCGCAGTTCGAAACCGACGACTTCCTCCAGTCACTGGCGGAGTTCACGCGATCGCAGGGTGAGGGCGTCCCGCTGCCCGCATCGCCGTTCGCCGGCGCCCTCGTCGGGCCGTACCGGCTGATCCAGCCCATCGGCGAGGGCGGCATGAGTTCGGTGTGGCTGGCCGAGCGCGATGACGCAGTGATCCGGCGCAGGGTGGCGCTGAAGCTGCCACACTGGTGGGCGCTGACGAAGCTGACGGATCGCGCGGTGCAGGAGCGCGACATTCTCGCCTCGCTCGAACATCCGAACATTGCGCGTCTTTACGATGCCGGCATCACGTCGGATGGCCGGCCCTACCTGGCGCTCGAGTACATCGAAGGCCAGCCCATCGACATCTACTGCCGCGACCGCGCGCTGGAGCTGCGAACCCGGGTGCAGCTCATCGCGCAGATTGCGCGGGCCGTCGCTTACGCGCATTCGCGGCTGATCGTGCATCGCGATCTCAAGCCCTCGAACATCCTGATCGACGCGCAGGGGCAGACGCATCTGCTCGACTTCGGCATCGCGAAGCTGCTGGAGGAGGGCGGTCCGAACAAGGCGCTGACGCAGGTCGCGACGTTGATGCTCACGCCTGCGTACGCGTCGCCCGAACAACTGCTAGGGCAATCGGTGACCACGGAGAGCGATGTGTATTCGCTCGGCCTGGTGGCCTATGAGCTGCTGACCGGATTCCGACCGTATACGCTCAAGAACGCCGCGAACACCGGCTGGGAAGTCGTCTCCGCCCACATCCATCGGCCCAGCGACGTGACCGAGAGCGGCAGCGATGCGCGACTGCTGCGCGGCGATCTCGACACGATCGTCCTCAAGGCGCTCAAGAAGGAACCGGCCGAGCGCTACGGCACCGCGGCCGCATTTGCCGACGATCTCGAACGCTACCTGCGCAACGATCCCGTGCTGGCACAGCCCGACTCCGCCAGCTATCGGCTGCGTAAGTTTGCGGCGCGCAACCGGCTGGTGGTCGGTGCAGCCGTCGCCGTCGTGGCGGCGCTGGCGATCGGACTTGCGGTGTCGATGTGGCAGTTGCAGGTCGCGCGCGAGCAGCGACGTCATGCCGAGGAGGTGAAGGAGTTCACCGCATCCATCTTCCGGTCCGCGGATCCGTTCTTCACCGGCAAGAACAACATGAGTGCGGCCGAGCTGCTGACATTCGCGCGCGAACGCATCGATCGCGAACTGGTGTCGCAGCCGCGCAGTGCCGCGGAACTGCTGCTGATCGTCGGCGAGGCGCAATCGAATCTCGAACGGACGGAAGAAGCACGCGCGACGCTGGAGAAGGCGCTCGCCGTGGCGGCCGGTTCGCTGCCGGCGGACAGCCTGCCGGTCGCGATCGGCCACAGTCAGCTCGCCAGCATTGCCCTGCAGCGGTCCGACTACGCTGTCGCGGAGAAGGAACTGGCGATTGCCCTTCCTCTGCTGCGTGCCTACGGCGAAGAGAAGGAAGGCGCCCGGCACCTGGCGTCCTCGCTCATGATCAGCGGGTTCATTGCCGGCGAGCGCGGCGAAGGCGAGCAGGCCATCGCACAGATGCAGGAGGCCGTCGACGTACTGCGCAAAGCCTTCGGCGCGGACGACTCCGAAACCATTCTCGCCACGCGCCAGCGCGCGCAGGAATACCTGCTCATGGGCAACGCCGCGGAAGGTCTCGTCGCGGCGCGCGCGGCGCATGAAAGCGCCATCAGGAATTTCGGCAACGGCGGACGCAACAACCTGCTCGCCGAAACCGAGGATGTCTACGGCCGCGCGCTGGTCGATTCGGGGAACCTCGAGGAAGGCATTGCGCATCTGCAGGCATCCATCGAGCGCGCCGAGAGCATTCTCGGCCCCGAAGCCGATTCCGTCGTGAGCAAGCTCAGCTGGCTGGCCCGCGCGCAGTCGAAACTCGGCGATCTGCCCGGCGCCATTGCGACGCTGGAGAAGGCCGTGCGTATCTCGAAAGACGAACTCTCGAAATTAAGACCCGCGATGCCGCGATGCGAATTGGGCAGGTGGATTGAAATTCCTATCCGCGACTCGCGAGATATCGTTACGATCAAGCGAATAGCTCAGAAAGCAAGTGCTCATGAGAAAGCTAACTATCGTATGTGCGTGCTTGGTTCTAAGTGTGAGAACCATCGCACCCGCTGTCGCTCAAGCTAGGGAACCCATCGAAAGTTCCGTGAGAGCGAACGGACTTGTGGCAGCTTTTTTTGTGCCTGCGGGAGCAGAAAAACCGCTGCCTGCCGTGATCGTACTAGGTGGTTCGGAAGGTGGCGTAGGCGGAGACACTGCACGGTCAATTGCGCAGCACGGATTCGCAACATTAGCCTTGGCCTATTTCCGAGCACCAGGATTGCCGGACGAGTTGGGCAACATCCCCCTCGAATATTTCGACACTGCGATCAATTGGTTGAAAGAACAACCCGCCGTCGATGCCAATCGCATTGGCGCATTCGGAATTTCCACGGGCGGGGAAGCCGCGCTGCTCATCGCATCGCGCAATCCGACTATACGAGCAGTCGTAGCAGGCGCCCCCTCCAATGTCGTCTGGCAAGGCATAGGGAAAGCAAGCGCGCCAGGTGGGGCTGCGTCATTCAGTCTTGGCGGCAAGTCTGTTTCGTTTCTCCCATACGATCACTCCAAGTCATTCACGACAGTCTACGACTTATATATCCGAAGCTTCGCAAAGCGTGATGCATACCCTGATGCCGCTATCCCCGTTGAGAAAATCAATGGAGGCATTCTCTTGATCTGCGGTGAAGACGATCGCTTGTGGCCGTCTTGCCCAATGTCGGACGAGGTTATTGCGCGCCTCAAGGAGAAGAAATTTCAGTCGCGGGTGCAACTATTGCGGTACTCAAATGCTGGACACGGCGCTGTTGGAGAACCCTACACTCCCGACGATCCTACGGCGAAAGACGAATTGGGTGGAACGCAGGGTGGAAACGTTGCAGCGCGTACCGATGGATGGCCAAAGGCGATCGCCTTCCTCAGCGAAGTACTAAATCAAAAACGTTGACGAGCGCAAAGTTCATGACCGACTTACTTATAACCTCAACTATGCGGGAATAGCTGCGGAAATAGTGCATCGAGCACTTGATCGGAAAACGAAGAGATATCGCGCCCTTTGGGCTATCCGCCCCGACAATTCCATCGGCCGGCAAAACACCGAGTAAATCGCGACTGATCCCGGGGTCAACATAAGACCGCGATGCCGCGATGCGAATCGGGCAGGTGGATTGAAATTCCTATCCGCTATCAAAATAGATCCAGCCCTGGTATCGCTGCTTCTTCTGGACGCAAACAATGATGTAGGTAAATAGCGAGGCCTGCATCACCTGTCCATAAACTGTACCGTCCTTGACCATGGATTAGTCGATCTCTAGCGCACTGCCAGATAGCGTGCATCGAAAACTTTCTTGCTCGCTCAAGCCAGATAGCGTCTCCCCATCTGCGGAAGAGATACTGCCTGCCGTTCCGTGGAAAATATTCGATCCTGAGATCTTTTGACCTGGATAGCGCTCTTGGTTGGGTGATCGAAAATATCCACTTCGTCCCCCGCTTCAATGTGAAACACCATGTCAGCGTCCTTGCCAGCGCAGGCCCTGCCATGCTCATCGCGGGCTACGGACAAGGATTGGCTTGCGCGCGATGCACCGCTTCGATTGCTTGCATCACTTCGTCGCTTAGTTTGAGTTCTGCGCTGCCGAGATTCGTCTTGAGCTGCGCCAGCGTCGTCGCTCCGATCAAATTGGAGGTGAGGAATCGTTGCCGATTGACGAAGGCCAGCGCCATTTGGCTCGGATCGAACGCATGCCTGCGCGCGATATCGACATAGGCGGCGGTGGTTCTTTCGGCAATGTCGCCGTTGTAACGGGAAAAGCGCGGAAAGCGCACGACGCGGGCCTCGGGCGGCCGCGCGCCGTTCAAAAATTTACCGGACAGCATGCCGAAGGCGAGCGGCGAATACGCAAGCAAACCAACGCGTTCGCGGATGGCCATCTCCGCCAGGCCCACTTCGAAGGTGCGATTAAGAAGGTTATAGGGATTTTGAATGCTGACGATGCGCGCGAGTTTGCGCTGCTCGGCAACGCGCAAAAATTGATGCAAGCCCCACGGCGTTTCGTTGGAGAGGCCGATGTGGCGCACTTTTCCTGAAGCAACCAGATCGGTCAGTGCATCCAGCGTTTCTTCGACGGGAACGGATTGCTCGTCCTCCATGTGCCGGTAGCCCATGCGGCCGAAGAAATTGGTGCTGCGATCCGGCCAATGCAGTTGATACAAATCGACGTAGTCGGTTTGCAGGCGCTGCAAACTTCCCTCGACGGCGGCGAGAATGTTTTTGCGGTCCAGCCCCGTCTTGCCGCCGCGCACGTGGTCGATTTTCAATACGTGCGTCGGGCCGGCCACCTTTGTGGCGAGTACTATCTTGTCGCGCTTGCCGCTGCGTTTCAGCCACGCGCCGATAATGCGTTCCGTCGAACCGTAGGTTTCCGCGCGCGGCGGCACCGAATACATTTCGGCGGTGTCGATGAGGTTCACGCCGTGGTCGAGCGCGTAGTCGAGCTGCGCGTGCCCTTCCGCTTCGGTGTTTTGCTCGCCGAACGTCATCGTGCCGAGGCCGATGACGCTGACTTTGATATCGGTGCGACCCAGTTGACGGTATTCCATCTGTATGCCCAATGAGATTGATTTGGTGAGATTGCGATCTATCGACGGCCGAATTTTAAAGCCTTGTCGAGCGTCGATTCAAAATTGGCGCAAGGCGACGAGAAATTCGTACAGGCCGGCGAACGAGGCGAAAGAGCGATCGCGCCAGAACGTTGTTCCATGCGACCGCGCAGGCTGCGCACGTATCCCAAAGCGTGCAGTCAAGATCGAAAACGACGGACTCGATTCGATCGTTCATTTGCGCGCACCCAACCGCGCAAGCATCGCGGACAATTCTTCCGGGCTAATGTAAAAGCGCTCGCGCACGCGTCCCCACAGCAGTGGTCAGCCGCATGATGCAGGTGAAATACGCGGACCTGGAAATGCCGCGCGATCTGCCGCGAGGCAAGCACCAGGCGCTTCCCGAACATCTCGTGGATCGACTCTACGAACTCGCCGGACTCGTGAAGCCGGTGCCCGAGACACGTCGGGTTCGCGCCCCGCGCGTCGCGGCGGACCGTCAGCGCAAACCGGCCAAGCGTTCGGTGCGCGCAGCAGAGCCGCGGAATTCGCGCGAACGCAAAGGCCCGCGCGACACAGGTTCATCGCCCGGCCGGCGCAAACCTGCCGGCGGTCGACGGTCCGGTCGCTGACGCCACCTCATCCCCCTTCGTCCCTGCGAATCGACGGTGCCGCCGGCAGTGTTGCGGTGAACTCGTCGATCGCCTGCAGTACGGCGTCACGATGCGACAGCAGAATCCAGTGCGACGCGCCAGGTATTTCGAGCACCCGTGCACCCTGCACGCCGGTGCGGAATTTTTCGATTTCGCGGCGTTGCATGGCGTCCTTCATGGACTGCAGTTCGCGCAGCGTGTTGCGCAAATCCGTATCAGTGCGATCGTGCCAGGGCTGCAGTAACGCATCCGGTCCCGCGGACGTGGCGTAGATCGCAAGCGCAGGCGCATGCACGCGGGCGTAGTCCGGCCTGGGAATGCCCGCCTCGATCGCTTGCAGCAGCCGCAGGTCGATCGTGCGTTGGCCGGCCAGGTGGCGATCGTTCACATTCCACATCGCAATCGCCTCGCCTTCCGGGAGCGGCGCCGACCCCACTCTGTCGAAGTAGCCCCGCAGCGCCGTGTAGGACAGCAGCTCTTCGGGACGCGGCTGCGGGCGATCGGGCAGGCTCGCATTGAGTTCGCGGTAGCGGCTCGAAACCGGCAGCGTGCGATCGTACGCTGCGTCCAGATAGATCAGTGCCGTGACGCGCTGCGAGTGATGCGCGCCGAGCGTGCTCAACTCGTCGCCGGCGATGGAGTGGCCGACGAACACCGCCTTGTCGATGCCGAACGCATCGAGCACCCGCAGGATGTCCTGTGCGAGCCTTGCCTGGCCGTAGCCATGGTCGGGGTGGCTCGAACGGCCGATGCCGCGTCGAGTCATGCCGATCACGCGATAGTGCTTCGAGAGCAGAGGCGCGAGGTCATCGAATGAGTGGGCGGTCGCGCCCAGTCCATGCAGCAATACCATTGCCGGGCCGCTGCCGCCCCAGTCCAGCACCTCGATCTGCACGTTCTCTTCCACGGCGACGGACTTCACTTCGTGAGGCGAGCGATCGTTCCAGGTCGACATCTGCGGTCCGAGCTGCGACGCCGCCGACGGCGCCGGGCATGCCGTGAGTGAATCGCCCAGCAAGCCGTTGCTCGCGGCGCGCAGCGTGGCGAAGCCTTTGGGAAAGTACGCTCGCAGCGTGACGACATCGCTCTCGATCAGATCAGGGGACTGAACTTCGACGGTCGTCTGCTGAACCTGCAAAGCGCGCAGCAGCCGAGGCGCGAAGTCGACAGGTCCTGCATCGACACGACTCGCGGGTATGCCGGCCAGCTCTGCGGAGATCAGCGCGGGCAGGTGTCCGACACTGAGGCAATCGACTGCGATCCGATCGTCGAGTGCATTGCGCTTCGCGCTGCAGTAACCGATGCCCGGCAAATGACGGCGTTTTCCGTCGGCGGGCAATTGCAAGGAGACGGGCTCGAGCATCGCCGCGGAATACTCGAGTTCGAGCCTCGGCGCGTCGGCCTGCGCAAGCCGGTGCAATGCGGTTTCGGGCAGCAGCCAGGCGCGAGTGATGATCTCGCTGCCCGGAGCGCCACCGGCGAGGCCCGCAGCTCCGGGCGTCGTAAAACGCGCCGGACGCAGTTGGACCAGCGGCGCTGCACCGCTGCCGTAATAGTTCGCCTGTACGTATGCGATCTGCACTCGCCAGTCTTCGGGCAAGCCACGCACGCTCGTCTGCGTAACGAAAGCGATCGCGTCCTTGCCGGCCGATTTCAATCGCTCGTCGCCCCACAGACGCAGACCGAATCGCTCGCCGACGCTGTCGAACTGACGGTCGTTCGCAGCATCGGGAACGCGTGTTGCCGGAAAGCAGGCGGATACCTGATGCAGACTCGGCGACACGGGCGCCGGTTGCCGACCTTGCGACGTCTTTTGCAGCGCGAAGGTGCTCTGCCAGGGCAGCAGAACGATCGGCGCCACGATCGCCAGCACGCCGAGCGACACACCACCCGCCAGGACTGCGCGCGCTGCACGTTGATTGCGACGGGCATAGGCACACCACAGACACAACACCGCCGCGACGATGAAGATCGTCTTGCCGGGGATCATTGCCATCCAGAACGCGCCGTTGACTTGCAATGCCTCGCCGACGGACAGGTTTTCGGGGCCGGGCGGCGATATGAACGGTGTCGGAATCACGAACACCAGAATGAAAAGACCAATCATCACGCCGACGCCTTGAATCACGCTCGCCGTACACACGGCCACCATCAGCACGATCGGCAGGTACAGCAGCTCCACGGAATCGTGAAACAGCACGGCTTCCCATGCCGACTCGACCAGTGAGCGACCCTGCAGCAGATCCACCGCAAGCACCGTCAGCACGCGCGGGACATAGATGACGAGCGCCAGCAGGCCGAGCTTTGCCGGAATCAGCGCGCGGCGCGGTACCGGCCGGCACAGCCAGTCGTCGGTCAGACTCACCGGCGAATCCGCCTGGATCACGGCGAGGGTCACGATGCCATTTGCCAGGCCGATCATCGTGGGCAGGAAAAAACTCAGCGCTGACCATGCGTCGAATCTGCTCACGAGCACATCGAGCATCTGCAGGAGCATCGTCAGCAGCAGCAATGGATAGAGCGCCAGCGCATCCTTCTTGAGGATGGCCATGCCGATTCCCGTGGACGTTTTATTCATGGACGGATGCGCTGTCATGATCTGCGGCGCCTGTGGTCCTGCATCAGTGCATTCGCAATGCTGCGCAGGCTCATGCCTTCGGTGGCCACCGTCACCGCGCCGAAGTGACCGGCGAGGGTTTGGTGCAGTTCCCGTTCGCCCTCGAAGGCGGAGGTGACGAACTGCAGCTGATGGCCGGCGATCTCGGGCGAAAGCCAACCGCGCGGCAGGGGTGAAGGCAGCTGTTTGACGGCAGACAATCGTACGAGGACGCTGCGAAAGCGCGCCTGCAGGTCCTCGATTGCTTCCTGCAGCAGCAACTGGCCGTCCTGCATGAACGCCACGTGCGTCGTAAAGCTTTCGATCTCGCTCAGCTCATGCGATGAAATGACGATCGTCGTGTCGTGCGCCTGCTGCAGCAGTCCATTGACGACTTCGTCGCGTACCAGAGGATCGAGCCCGCTCAAAGGTTCGTCGAGCACCAGCAGTCTGGGACGGAACGCCAGCGCCGCGATCAGCAGCGTCTTCATGCGCATGCCGTGCGACAGATGTTTCAGCCGGCGCGCGGGCGGCAGATCGAACTGCCGCAGCAGCTCGCGCTCGAGTTCGCGATCCCAGGTCGGATAGAGGCTGCGCAGGTAATCGAAGTACTGGGCGATGCTGAGCCGCTGCGGCACACGCTGGCTTTCCGAGACGTAGCCGATCTGCTGGAAATGACGGGGCGCGAGCGCCGTCGAGCGCGTGTCGAGCACCCGTATTTCACCTCGATCGGGGGCGAGGATGTTCATCAGCAGGCGAAGCGTCGTGCTCTTGCCTGCTCCATTGGGGCCGATCAGCGCGAAGACCGCACCGGCCGGCACGCGCAGGTTGACGTCGCGTATGGCTTCGACGCGGCCGTAGGTTTTGTACAGGCCGTGCGTCTCAATGATCATTGGACACCGCCTTCAGCCCCTGTAGCCGTTGCCATTGTTCTGCGACTGCGGCCAGGACATCGTCGAGACTGGCGCCGACGCGGATGGCCTCTACCACGAGCTTCTCGACATCGTCGTGGAGCAGGCGTTTGCGATCACCCGAGCGCGCCTTGGGCGGCGGCGCGACCAGCGTGCCGAGACCGGGCTTCACCGTCAGCCAGCGTTCCTGCACCAGGTATTGCACGACCTTGTGCGCAGTGTTCGGGTGAATCTTCAAAGCCGTCGCGAGCGAGCGAACCGACGGGAAGGTCTCGCCGGGCTTGAGTTCGCCCGCCAGAATGGCGCGCGTCGCCGCGAAACAGACCTGTTCGAAGATGGATTCGCCGGGATTCAGCCTGACCTTGAATGGAACCATCGCTCACCTGCGTCCTGGGATCACTGTCACATCTGTCGTGTGACACATGGATCATAGACCGGCCTGTCTGCGAATGTCACCTGCAGAGGGGCGAAGCGGTTCACTGTTTTGCGGCCGGGTGTCGCCCTATCGGCCCTTCGGCGTCGAGGATTTCGAATGTCTTGTGAAACAATGTTCCACAAGACATTCGAAGGAAGATGAAGGATGAAACCAGTCACGATCATCGGTGCCGGTCTCGGGGGCCTCACCCTGGCGCGCGTCCTCCATGTCCATGGCATCCCCGCGACGATCTACGAGGCGGAGCCCTCGGCCGAAGCCCGCACTCAGGGCGGACAGCTGGACATCCACGAGCACAACGGGCAGCGGGCGCTGGAGGCGGCCGGTCTCATCGACCGGTTCCGCGCGATCGTCCATGCGGGTGGCGCGGCGACGCGCATGCTCGATCCGCACGGTGGGGTGCTGTTCGAGGAGTCCGACGATGGCCGCCGTCCGGAGGTGCTGCGGGGCGATCTGCGGCGGATCCTGATCGAGTCCCTGCCAGCGCAGACGATCCGATGGGGAAAAAGGCTGGCCGCCGTGGCCGCCCTTGGCGATGGCCGGCACGGACTGACCTTCGCCGACGGGTCGACGGAGAGCGCCGGGCTGCTCGTGGGGGCCGACGGTGCCTGGTCTAAGGTCCGCTCGCTGCTGTCTGACGCGAAGCCGGAGTACGTCGGCACCGTCTTCATCGAGACCTATCTGCATGATGCGGACCGGCGGCACCCCGCTGCTGCCGCCGCGGTCGGCAGCGGTGCGATGTACGCGCTTACGCCGGGCAAGGGGATCGTCGCGCACCGCGAGGCGGGCGGCGTGCTGCATGGCTACGTTCAACTGAACCGCCCCGCCGCATGGATCGCCGGCATCGACTTCGGCGATGCCGCCGCCGCGACGGCCCGGATCGCGGCCGAATTCGCTGGATGGGCGCCGGCACTCACTGCGCTGATCACCGACGGCGACACCACGCCGGTCCCGCGCCTGATCCACACACTCCCGGCCGGGCACCGATGGGCGCGGGTCCCCGGAGTGACGCTCCTGGGGGATGCCGCACACCTGATGCCGCCCGCCGGCGAGGGAGCCAACCTGGCGATGCTCGACGGGGCCGAACTCGGGAAGGCGATCGCCGCGCATCCCGGCGGCATCGAAGCGGCGCTTGCTGCCTACGAAGGCGCGATGTTCGCGCGCAGCGAGGCCGAAGCCGCGGACGCCCGGCTGATCCTGGATCTGTGCCTCGGCGAGCGTGCGCCCTTCGGGCTCATCGACTTCCTTGCCGGCGGAGCGCAGCAGGCGTAGCCGCAATCAGGCAGGGGGATGCCGGCAATCGAATGGGACGCACAGGTGCACTTCTGAGCAACGAGATCAGCGAATCCGCGGCACCCGTCGTTGGTGCCTCGTGCGCCAGAGAAATTGTTATCGCATTCTTCCAATAGCAAACGGGTTCTGCACTTTCAGTCGGCCTTCGATCAAAAGACCATCGTGCATGTCTTCGCTGTAGAGCGTGGTCGCTCCTGCTGACAGGGCAGCAGACACAATCATCGCGTCATAGACCGAAAGCTGGTAACGCTCGGACAGATAGCGGCCCTGGTCGAAGGTTTCTTCCGTCAGCGGGACGACGTCACACTTGGCGCGAACCATTGCCAGCAAGCCATCCGTTTGCGGCCATCGAGCGCCCAGCTTGCGGCGGCTGGTATGGGCCATCTCATTCAGGACCTGCACGCTGATGGTGCCCCCTTTCTGCACCAGTTCCGCGGCACGCGAGGTCTTTGCGTCATCCTGAGACAGCAGATACAGCAATACATTGGTATCGAAGAACGCCTTACCGTTCATTGGCCTCATCCCTGTTGAACCTGAAATCCTTGGGCAGCAAAGGATGCGACTGGCGCGCCCGCGCCAGCAGTTCATCGAATGTGGGTGCGGGATTGACGATCAGGCAGTCTTTGTCCGCCACACGAATTTCGATGTCGTCCCCTTCCTTCAATCCCAGGGCATCGACGACAGGCGCGGGCAGGCGCACGGCAAGGCTGTTTCCCCATTTGGCGACTTTCACGGCAGGCTCCTCTGGCAGAGGTCAATGATATACGTGGGGAAAATCGTATATCCCGTCAGCAGGTCGGTCAATCAGCGCTGGCGGGAGCGCATTGGTGCGGCTTGCTCCGAGCAACCGTGGTCGCCGGTCAACGGCCCATTCAGAGGTTGGCCATCACAGGCGTCAGCGCCTGCCGTCGACGAGAATGAAGGCGATGCGCGCGATCTGCCCGGAGCGATTCGCCCAGGCGTGATTGGTGCCGCGCTGGATCAGGATGTCGCCCGCACGCATGACCGTCTCGCCTTCATCCATGATCGCGACGAGTTCGCCCTGCAACAGGATGGCGTAGTCGACGGTATCCGTGATGTGCATGCCGGGATGACGCTCGAGCGCGTGATCGTGGCGCGTCGCATCCGGATACATCTCGGCGAAGACGGCTGCCGTCTGCTTGCGCAGTTCTTCGAGATCGTTGCTTTCCGGTGGGATGTCGATGACGCGCAGGACGGTGCCGCCCTGCGGCGGCAGCACGCCTCTGTGCTGCGTGATGCTGTCGGGCGCATCGACGGAAACATCGGCGCCCAGCGTTCGCCACAGATTGCTGTTGCAGAAGCCGGGACGCGTCTCCATCGTGACCTCGGCAGGCGACCGCCCGTCTTCCGCGATGTAGGAGTGTCCCGATGCATTCGTGCCGGTGACGATGCGGCGAACGGACGGCAATTGCTTCATGTTGTAATCCTTTGCGATGGGCCGTTGGAAACCGGGGAGATTCTTCCGCTGATGATCAGGTCGTTGCCGGCAGCGAATCCTGCTTCAACCGGCGCGCCGCGAGAAAGTAATGCACGGCGGCCCAGAGTCCGAGCACCGTCATGCCGCGCAGCGACCAGCGCAGGCCGTCGGCCGTTGCCTGCACGGTATCCACGCCCTGGCTGATCAGTTGCGCGTTCACCAGGTCGCTGACCAGGCCCGCGACATACGGGCCGAAGCCGATGCCGATGAAGTTCAGTACCAGCAGCAGCAGCGCACTGGACAATGCGCGCTCGCGAATGCCGACCATGCCGAACAGCGCGGTCAGGCAGGGCGACAGATAGACGACCATGCAGATCTGCGAGAGCGTCACGCCGGCGATGGCGACCATCGCGTCCTGCGTCGCGTAGGTGAGCTGCGCGATCGGGAAGTACAGCAGCATGAAGCAGCCCGGCACCCACAGGTAGTAACGCCGATCCTGGTGACGGTTCGCGAGGTAGTCGCTGAGCATGCCGCCGAAGAAGGCGCCCAGGAAGCCGGAGGCCAGATGGACGAAGGCCAGCACGTATGACGCATCGCTGGCGCTGACGTCGTGCGAGCGGATCAGGTAGGACGGCACGAAATTGCCGATGCCGAAGATCGCCGCATTGTTGAGCGCGCAGGCCAGCGCCATGTGGCGAAACGCGGGTTTGCTCAACAGCTGCCTCAGTACCTGCATGGCCGGCGGCGGAGCTTCCAGCGACTGGTGCTGGTCGGACATGCCGCGCTGCGGCTCGCGCAACGTGAACTTCACCAGCAGCGCCAGCAGCAGCCCCGGGACGCCGACGATGAAGAACGCATGGCGCCAGGTGTAGTGCTGCAGCACGTAGCCTGCCACCAGAAACCCGATGAAGACGCCCACGGAGGCGCCGGCATGGAAGATCGCCAGCGCGGTCGCGCGGCGCTTGGCGTCGAAGTAGTCGCTGATGATGGAATAGGACGCCGGGTTGCAGCCCGCTTCGCCCACGCCGATGCCGATGCGGGCCGCCAGCAGAGTCAAGAAGCCCGTCGCCAGACCCGTCAGTGCCGTGAATACGCTCCACACGGCGATCGCGATGGAAATGATGTTGACCCGGTTGGCGCGGTCCGCCAGTCGCGCCAGCGGCATGGCCAGGGTGGTGTAGAACAGCGCGAACGCCATGCCGCCGAGCAGACCCATCTGCGCATCCGACAGGCCGAACTCCAGCTTGATCGGCTCGATCAAGGGCGTCAGCAGCGTCCGGTCCAGCATGTTGAGCAGGTACACCGACGACAGGAGCCACACGGCGTAGTAGCGGTAGCTTTCCTTTGTGGGTGCCAATGCAGGTGCGGGCGCGGCCGCCGTGACCGGTTCATTCATAGTGCTTCCTCCCCCCGAATCGCCGCGGCCTCAGGAATGGGCGCGGCGAAGGATCGACTGATGCGACAGTCTGCCCGGTTCGTGCAAACAGCCTGCTTCATTCTCGGCATATCAACTCCTGGCCGTCGTGATATGCCGTGCGCGGACAGTCATCAACACGCTACTGGCAGCCGATGGTCTGGCCGCTGACGCCCTTGCTGTCCGGGCCGAGCAGATAGAGATACGGCCCCACGATCGCTGACGGTTCGGCGAGCACCGAACGATCTTCCGCGGGATACGCCTGCAGGCGCATGTTGGTTTTCACTCTGCCGGGATCGATGCTGTTGACGCGGATGCCGGGCTGTTCGAGTTCTTCCGCGAGCATGCGCATGAGGCCATCGCTGGCCCATTTCGAGGCCAGGTAGGCGCCCCAGAAGGGACGGGGATTCGGCACCACGCCGCTCGAGGTGAAGACGATCGATGCGTCCTTCGATTGCCTCAGCAGCGGCAGGCAGCTCTGCGTCAGCACGAACGGCACATTGGCGTTGACGTGCATCGTGCGCATCCACTTCGCCACGTCGTAGTGTTCGACCGGCGCGCGCTCGCCGAGCATTCCCGCGTTGTGCAGCAGGCCGTCGAGCCGTCCGAACTCCTTCTCGATCGCGCCGACCGCCGCGTCGAACTCGGTCGATCCCGCCTTCTCGAAATCGAGCGGCAGGATGGACGGGCGTGGCTGATGGGCGGCCACGATCTCGTCGTAAACCGCTTCCAGCCGTTTCACGTTGCGTCCGTGCAGGATGACGCTGGCGCCGTGAGCGGCCGCTGCGCGCGCCACGGCCCGGCCGATGCCGTCGCTCGCACCGGTGATCAGGATGACGCGGCCGCGCAGCAGATCGGCAGGAGGCTGGTAGGTTCGGGGGTCGAGCATGAGGAAAGTGACGAGGGTGACGAAGGTGACGAGAGTGACGAAGGCAGGAATCAGCGGGCGCGCCGCGCGGCGCGCCATGCGGTCCAGGTTTTTTCCAGCGGTCCGAGTTCGATGCGCTGCGTCGCCACCTCGTAGTTTCTGCCGGCGATCCGGTCCAGCAGGCGACGATGCAGGCCGGCCAGGACGAAAACGGGGCGCAAGTATGCCTTGGCTGCCGGTTCGAGGTCAGTCCCCGGATCGACGAGATCCGGAAGGGTCAGTGTGCGGAAATCCTTGAGCGCGGTTCTGACCTTCCCGCTGATGTCCTTGGAGCGCAGATCGTCGATGCTCACTGCGGTGCGCTGCAGATCCTCGAGCGGCAGGTACAACCGGCCGTCGTAGGCATCCTGCCGGACATCACGCAGCATCTCCGTCTGTCGGATACCGACGCCGAGGCGATTGGCTGCCTTGAGAACCGGCTCGGCCACCGGACCTGGACTCATCACGATCGCGATCAGTTCCTGTACCGTGCCGCCGCTGCGGCCGCTGTAGGCGCGCAGTTCCTTCGCATTCAGATACGTCATGCGCGCCAGGTCCATGTCGGCGGCGACGATGAGTTCGTGCAGCCGCGCGAACTGCTTGCGATCCACGCCCGGCAGATCGCCCAGGATCTTCGTGGCCGGATGCTGCGCATTGCCGTTCACCAGCCGGTCGACTTCCTGCCGCCACCACTGCAGCCGCGTGTGCGCGACGTCGTGATTCGCGCTCTGCGCCGACTCGCGGATCTCCGCGTCGATGACGTACAGCGCCGTCACGGCATCGCGCATTTCCGCGGGCGTGTAAAGCAGGGCGAAGTAGCGCATCGAACCGGCGGGCGCGGCGCGATTGATCAGGGAGTCGTCGAGGGATGAAGTCAAAGGAGTAACCGTGACCGGCAGGGAATCCCACGGGGCAAAGAACGCGTAGAACACATAGAAAGAAAATAGCCGCAAAAAGCGCAAAAAGCGCAAAAAAATAGGTGCTCTCTATCCGACCTTCTATCCGACCTTTGCGCCTTTTGCGCTTTTTGCGGCCATTGTCTTCTCCGGCTTTGCGTTCTATGCGTTCTTTGCCCCGTGGGATTCCCTGCCGGTCACGGTTACTCCGATCTCTGCTCGATCGGCGAATCCGGAAGGCCGCCAAGTTCGAGCTGACTCTCCGGCTCGCGCAGTTGCGGATCGCGGGCGAGTTTGTCGATCGGTTCGACGGAGTCGATTTCCTTTTCGGGGCGCACGCCGAGTTCGGTGAACTTGCGTGCGCCGGGCAGCACCTGGCGTTCGAGCGAGCCGACGGCGCTGTTGAAGGCATCGACGCTCAGGCCGAGGTTGCGGCCGAGGCGGCTGAGATGCCCGGTGAAGACCGCGAGTCGCTTGTAGAGATCTTCGGCCAGCGTGCGGATGGTTTCGGCATTCTGGGCCAGCGCAGTCTGGCGCCAGCCATAGGCGACGGTCTTCAGCAATGCGACGAAGCTGGAAGGTGTCGCGACGATGACGTTCTGGCGGATGGCGTCTTCGAGCAAGTTGGGCAGTTCGGCGAGTGCGGCCGACAGGAACTGGTCGCCGGGCACGAACAGGATGACGAAGTCGGGGCTGTTCTCGAACTGGCTCCAGTAGTTCTTGGAGCCGAGCTGTCGCACGCGTTCCCCCAGTGCCTGCGCGTGACGGCGCAACGCGATGCCGCGCTGTTCATCCGTCGTCGCGTCGACGGCTTCGAGATAGGCATCGAGCGGTGTCTTCACGTCGACGACGAGGTCGCGGCCGTCAGGCATGTGCACGATCATGTCGGGCCGCAGCGCGCCGTCGACGGTGCGTACGTGCACCTGTTCGCTGAAGTCGCAGTGTTCGACCATGCCGGCGAGTTCGGCGAGACGACGCAGCGTCATTTCGCCCCACTGGCCGCGCACTTCCGGCCGGCGCAGCGCATTCACGAGCGTGCGGGTTTCGCGCTGCAGCGCCTGCTGGCCGAGCGTCACCGCTTCGAGCGAGGTGCGCAGGCTGCCGAAACTCTCGGCCCGTTCCTTCTCGATCCGCTGCATCTGCTGCTCGCTGCGGGTGAGCGCTTCGCGGATCGGCGTCAGCATGGTTTCGATGGCTTTTTCCCGCTGCGCGAGCGCCGCGACCGCGGTCTGCTGATGCTGGCCCAGATGCTCGCGCGCCAGCTTCAGGAACACTTCGCTGTTCGAGCGCAGCGACTGGCCCGCCACCGAATCGAAAGAAGCCTGCAGGCGCTCCATCGTGCGCTCGAGCGATGCCTGGCGTTCGCGCTCGATGTCTTCTTCGGACCTGACCTGCGAACGCAGCACCGCCAGTTCGACGTGCAGGGGCTCCGCGCGCTTGCGATGACGCAGCGACGCGAACAGCGCGCCGAGCAGCAGGCCGACGATCAGTCCGACCGCGGCGATCAGCAGCGTCTCGCCCGTCATCCGGCGGGCCTCAGATGCATCATGTAATTCACGTCTACATTGTTGCTGCGGCGGGCCGTGCCTCGCAGCGGGTCGTAGTCGAGGCCCGCGATGTCGCCTGGTTCGAGTTGCGCGGCGCGTGCCCAGCGGGCCAGTTCGGACGGCCGGATGAATCGCGAGTAAGTGTGCGTGCCGCGTTCGAGCAGCCCCATGACGTATTCGGCGCCGACGATGGCGAGCAGCCAGGACTTGAGATTGCGATTGAGCGTCGATAGCACGACGTGACCATCGGGTTTGACGAGCGCATGCAGCGCCCGCAGGACGACGGCCGGTTCCGGCACGTGTTCCAGCATTTCGAGACAGGTGACGACGTCGTAGGTGCCGGCCGAATGCGCCGCGTGATCCTCCGCCGATTCCCGCCGATACCGCACGGGAACGCCGGCTTCGAGGGCATGCAGTTCCGCGACTTCGATCGTCGCTGCGCCCAGGTCGATGCCCGTCACGTCCGCGCCGCGGCGTGCCATCGCTTCACTCAGCAATCCGCCGCCGCAGCCGACATCGAGTACGCGCCTGCCTTTCAATCCGCCGACGCGCTCATCGATGTAGTCGAGACGCACGGGATTCAGGACATGCAGCGGCCGAAACTCGCCCTGCGGATCCCACCAGCGTTGCGCCGTCGCGTCGAAGCGCGCGATTTCCGCGGGATCGTGATTGCCGGCTGACAGCATGACGGTGGTCACTCTTCGGTAAGACGGGTGGAGGCGATGCGTTCCTGCCAGCCCTGCGCGCGTTGCAGCAGGGCGTCGAGGTCGATCTGGGTCAGGCGTCCGTCAGTGAGCAGCGCGCGTCCGGCCACCCAGACATCGGATACCTGCTCGCGCGAAATCGAATGCACGAGCGCCACGACAGGATCGTAAACAGGCTGGGACTGAGGCCGCGCCAGATCGACACAGCACAGGTCGGCCCATTTGCCCGGCGTCAGCGAGCCGATGGACTCGCTCAGTCCGAGTGCCTGCGCGCCGCCGAGCGTGGCGGCGTGCAGCCAGTCGTGCGCAGTCATGGGCGGAGAGCCGTCCAGTTGCCAGGTGATGATGCCGCGTTCGAGCAGCGCGGCCGTGCGCATTTCATCGAACAGGCTCTGGTCGTTGTTGCTCGCGGCGCCGTTGGTGCCCAGCGCGATCCGCACGCCGCGGGCGCGCAGGGCGCGAATCGGCGATACGCCATTGCCCAGTTTCAGATTCGATTGCGGGCAATGGATGACGCTGATGCCGGCGCGCGAAGCACGGTCCAGGTCGTCCTCGTCGAGATGAACCATGTGAACCGCCGACAGCAGTGGCGACAGCAGCCCGAGACGCTCGAGCCGGGCCAGGGTTCTTTCGCCATCGCGGAGGGTCTGGGTGTGACTCTGGTTCACCTGCATCCGCACGGGCAGCTCGATCTCGTCCGCCGCCCGCTGTACGCGGGTCAACGTCGCATCGCTGACGACGTGGGGTGCGTGAGGAGCGAACGAGGTGGTGATGAGCGGATCGTCCCGATACTCGTCGTGCAGTTGCAGTCCCTTGGCCAGGTATTCATCGACTGAACCGGCCCATTGAGTCGGCACATCGAGGACGGGCATGCCGATGCTCGCGCGCATGCGCAGCGACGAGGCCGCCTGCGCGATGACTTCGGGAAACAGATGCATGTCCGCAAAGCAGGTCGTGCCGCTGGTCAGCATGTCGGCGATGGCCAGTTCGGTCCCGTCGCGAACGTATTCGGCATCCATCCATCGTTCTTCGAGCGGGCGGACCTGCGCGCTCAGCCAGTGATCGAGCGAGGCGCTCTCGGCCGCACCGCGCAGCAGTGCCATTGCCGCGTGGGTGTGTGCATTGACGAGCCCAGGCAGCAGGACGTGGTTCGGCCGTTCGATCGTTTCCCTTGCGGCATAGCGTTCGCGGGCCTGTTTTTCCGGCTCGATGGCGATGATGCGGCCCTGGCGGATCGCGATGGCATGGTGTTCGAGCACGTGTCCGGAGGGCTCGACTGGAACGATCCAGCGTGCCGCGATCAGCGTGTCGATAGGGTCCATGCGGGTTCCGGGAGGTCGCGAAAATTCGTGAGGTGAAGGCGGGCGAAAGTATAGCTTGCGAGCGCCCCGGACAGTTCGGTGAAGCGCGTTGCTGTGCTACCATTCGCCACTTCATTACCCCGGGTTTGTCCTTCGGATCTGCCCTCGATATCGACAGGGCTGCCGATGGCTGCGCGGGGTAGAAAACTTCAGAGTCGAATCGCACAGCATGGCCGACATCGCCCGCGAAATACTGCACGTCAACCTCGAAGACGAGATGCGCAAGTCGTATCTCGACTATGCGATGAGCGTCATCGTCGGGCGTGCGCTGCCGGACGTTCGCGACGGCCTCAAGCCGGTTCACCGCCGCATCCTCTTCGCCATGCACGAGAGCAACAACGTGCATTCGCGCCCGTACGTGAAGTGCGCGCGCGTGGTCGGTGACGTCCTCGGCAAATATCACCCGCACGGCGACACCTCGGCCTACGACGCGCTGGTACGAATGGCCCAGGGCTTCTCGATGCGCTATGCGCTGGTCGATGGCCAGGGCAACTTCGGCTCGATCGACGGCGATGCGCCGGCCGCGTACCGATACACCGAGTGCCGCATGACGTCGCTGTCGTCGGAACTGCTGGCCGACATCGATCGCGAGACGGTGGATTTCGTCGACAACTACGACGGCAAGGAACAGGAGCCCACCGTCCTGCCGACCCGCGTGCCGAACCTGCTGGTCAACGGTTCGTCGGGCATCGCGGTCGGCATGGCGACCAACATCCCGCCGCACAACCTGACCGAAGTCGTCACCGCCTGCATCGCACTCATCGACGATCCCAATCTGCCGATCGCCGCGCTGATGCAGCACGTGCCGGGCCCGGATTTTCCCACCGGCGGCATCATCAATGGCTCGCGCGAAATCGTGAACGCCTATCTGACGGGCCGCGGCCGCATCTATGTGCGCGCGCGCACGACGATCGAAGAAGACGAAAAAGGCCGGCAGGCCATCATCGTCACCGAACTGCCGTTCCAGGTGAACAAGGCGCGCCTGATCGAGCGCATCGCCGAACTGGTGCGCGAGAAAGTCATCGACGGCATCGCCGGCGACGGCCTGCGCGACGAGTCCGACAAGGACGGCATGCGCATCGTCATCGAACTGAAGCGCGGCGAAGTCGCCGACGTGCTGCTGAACAATCTTTACAAGCACACGCCGCTGGAAAGCGTCTTCGGCATCAACATGGTCGCGCTGCAGGACGGCCAGCCGAAGCTGCTCAACCTCAAGGAAATGCTCGAGGCCTTCCTGCGTCACCGGCGCGAAGTGGTCACGCGCCGCACGATCTTCGATCTGCGCAAGGCCCGCGATCGCGCCCACATCCTGGAAGGCCAGGCGGTGGCGCTAGCCAGCATCGATGAAGTCATCGCGGTCATCAAAGCCTCGCCGACACCGCCGGAAGCCAAGGTCGCGCTGATGGAACGGACCTGGTCGTCCGGCTCCGTGCCGCAGATGCTGGAGCGGGCGGGGCAGGTCGTGACGCGGCCGCAGGGGCTCGCGGACGAATACGGGCTCGTCGACGGCGGCTATCGGCTGTCCGATGTCCAAGCTCAGGCAATTCTCGACCTGCGCCTGCATCGCCTCACCGGTCTCGAACAGGACAAGATCTGGGCCGAGTTCCAGGAACTGCTGGAACAGATCCGCGATCTCGAAGACATCCTCGCGCGTCCGGAACGGCTGCTCGCGGTGATCCGCGCCGAGCTTGAAGACATCCGCGCCAAGTACGGCGACAAGCGCCGCACCGAGATCAATCAGGATCATTCCGACCTCACGATCGAAGATCTGATCGAGCAGCAGGACGTGGTCGTGACGCTGTCGCACGGCGGCTATGCGAAGGCCCAGCCTGTGACGGCGTATCAGGCGCAGCGTCGCGGCGGTCGCGGCAAGGCGGCTACCGCAGTGAAGGACGAGGATTTCGTCGACAAGCTGTTCGTCGCCAATACGCACGACACGCTGCTGTGTTTCTCCAGCACCGGCAAGCTGTACTGGCTGAAGGTGTATCAGTTGCCGCAGGCGAGCCGCGGCTCGCGCGGCAAGCCCATCGTGAACCTGCTGCCGCTGCAGGAAGGCGAGCGCATCAACGCCGTGCTGCCGATCCACGAGTTCGAAGAAAACAAGTTCGTGTTCATGGTCACGGCGAATGGCACCGTGAAGAAGACTTCGCTGGAAGCGTTCTCGCGTCCGCGCCAGGCCGGCATCATCGCCATCGAACTGGATCAGGGCGACCGGCTGGTCGGCGTCGACATCACCGATGGCAGCAAGCACATCATTCTGTGCTCCGCCGGCGGCAAGGCCATCCGCTTCGACGAGAACGACGTGCGTCCGATGGGCCGCAATGCGGCCGGCGTGCGCGGCATCCGTCTGCCGGAAGGCGAGAACGAGGAAGTCATCTCGCTCATCATCGCGGATGCCGAAGGCGCCGTGCTCGTCGCTTCGGAGAATGGCTACGGCAAGCGCACGCCGATCGACGATTTCCCGGCCCATGGCCGCGGCGGTCAGGGCGTCATCGCGCTGCAGGTCACCGAGCGCAATGGCCGCGTCGTCGGTGCGCTGCTGGTGCGCCCGGACGATGAAATCATGCTCATCAGTTCCAGCGGCACGCTCGTGCGCACGCCCGTCAGCGACGTCTCCGAACAGGGGCGCAATACGCAGGGCGTGCGCCTGATCCGTCTCGACGAAGGCGACCGCCTCGTCGGCCTCGAACGCATCCTCGCGGATGGCGGCGAAGGCGAAGAGGGCGGCGAGTCTTCTGAATAGCTCTGACCTTCGTCACTTACGTCACCCTCGTCACTTACGTCACCCTCGTCACTTACGTCACCTGGTTCCCAATGCGCGTCTACAACTTCAGTGCCGGTCCCGCCGTCCTACCCGTCGAAGTGCTCGAACAAGCCCGCGAGGAAATGCTCGACTGGCAGGGCACGGGCATGTCCGTGATGGAAATGAGCCATCGCGGCAAAGCCTTCATCTCGATCGCTGAAACCGCCGAGGCCGATCTGCGCGAACTGCTGAACGTGCCGAGCAACTACAAAGTGCTGTTCCTGCAGGGCGGCGCGATGGGACAGTTCGCCGGCGTGGCCATGAACCTGTCGACGAAGGACAGCACCGTCGACTACGTGAACACCGGCGCGTGGTCGAAGAAGGCCATCGGCGAGGCGAAGCAGTACGCGAAGGTGAATGTCGCTGCCGATGCCGGCGAGCCGTATGCATCGATTCCGTCGTTCGCGAACTGGAAGCGAACCGCGGATGCGGCCTACCTGCACTACACGCCGAACGAGACCATCGGCGGTGTGGAATTCCACTTCGTGCCGGATACCGGCAACGTGCCGCTGGTGGCGGACATGTCGTCCACCATCCTGTCGCGCCCGATCGATGTCGCGAAGTTCGGAGTCATCTACGCCGGCGCGCAGAAGAACATCGGTCCGGCAGGCCTGACGCTCGTCATCGTGCGTGACGACCTGCTGGGCCGCGCCCGTCCCGAAACACCGTCGTTCATGAACTATGCGTCGATGGCGAAGGAAGGTTCGATGCTCAACACGCCGCCGACCTACGCCTGGTACCTCGCGGGCCTGGTCTTCAAGTGGCTCAAGAAGAACGGCGGCCTCAAGGCCATGGGCGAACGCAACAAGGCAAAGGCCGAACTGCTGTACGACACCATCGATTCGTCGGACTTCTACCGCAACCCCGTCGCGAAAGACGCGCGCTCATGGATGAACGTGCCTTTCACGCTGGCGAAGCCGGATCTCGACAAGACGTTCACGGCCGAAGCGAAAGCGGCCGGTCTCGTCACGCTCGAAGGCCACCGCTCGGTCGGCGGCATGCGCGCCAGCATCTACAACGCCATGCCGGTCGAAGGCGTGCGTGCGCTGGTCGAGTTCATGAACGAGTTCGCAAGGAAGCACGGATGACTTTCAAGGTCCTCACGCTCAACAACATCTCGGTGCGGGGCCTGGAGCGTTTCCCGCGCGACCGCTATGAAGTCGCTTCCGAGATCGGCCATCCCGATGCGGTGATGCTGCGTTCCGCGGACATGCACGGCATGTCGCTGCCGGACAGCGTGAAGGCTATCGCGCGCGCCGGTGCGGGCACCAACAACATCCCGGTCAAGGAACTGTCGAAGCGCGGCATCCCGGTGTTCAACGCGCCGGGCGCCAATGCCAATGCGGTGAAGGAACTGGTGATCGCCGGCCTGTTTCTCGCCGCCCGCAACATCTGTCAGGCGCAGGAATACGTCCGCGCGCTCAAGGGCACCGACCACGAAATCGAAGAGGCGGTCGAGAAGGGCAAGAAGAAATTCGTCGGCTACGAACTGCCGGGTCGCACGCTCGGCGTCGTGGGTCTCGGCGCCATCGGCGTCGAAGTGGCCAACACGGCACACGGCCTCGGCATGCACGTGCTCGGCTTCGATCCGCAGATCACCGTGCAGCGTGCATGGCAGCTTTCCTCGGGCGTCGAACAGGCGCTGTCGCTGGACGATCTGTTTTCGCGCTGTGACATGGTCACCGTGCACGTGCCGCTGATGGATGCGACCCGGCACCTGGTGAACGCGAACCGGCTCAGGCTGCTGAAGGACAATGGCGTCATCCTGAACTTCGCGCGCGCCGGCATCGTCGATGAGGCGGCGGTCGTCGAATCGCTCGACAGCGGCAAGCTCGGCGCATACATCTGCGACTTTCCGACTGCAGCGTCGAAGAATCACGCGAAGGTCGTGGCGCTGCCGCATCTTGGCGCCTCGACCGGCGAAGCGGAGGAGAATTGCGCCATCATGGTCGCGGACACGCTGCGCGATTTCCTCGAGAACGGCAACGTGCGCAACAGCGTGAATTTTCCGGAGGCCGTGCTGCCGCGTACTCCGGGCGCTGCACGCATCGCCATTGCCAACGAGAACGTGCCGAACATGGTGGGCCAGATCTCGACGGCGCTGGCTGATGCCAAGCTCAACATCGCCGACCTGCTCAACAAGTCGCGCGCCGATCTGGCCTACACGTTGATCGACATCGACGGCGCGATGCCCGATTCCGTCATCGGCCGCCTGCAGTCGATCGAAGGCGTGCTGAACGTTCGCAGGGTGTAGCGAGTGAAGGCGCGAGCGAAAAAGAAAACGAACCGGGCCTCGCGCAGCGAGAAAACCCCGCCGGCCGCACAGATCGGTTCGTTGCGCGAGCGCATCGACGCGATCGACGAGCGGATTCATCAGTTGATCAACGAGCGCGCCCAGGTGGCGCGGCAGGTCGGCGCCGCCAAGACGGCGCAGGGCCTGCACACCGCCGATTTCTACCGGCCCGAACGCGAAGCGCAGGTATTGCGCCGAGCCATGGAACGCAATGAAGGGCCGCTGCGCGACGAGGAAATCGTGCGCCTGTTCCGCGAAATCATGTCGGCCTGCCTTGCGCAGGAAGAGCCGCTGAAGGTTGCCTTTCTCGGGCCGGAAGGCACGTTCTCGCAGCAGGCGGTGCTGAAACATTTCGGTCACTCGGCGCGCGCCCTGCCGATGGGCGAGATCCGCGAAGTATTCGAGGAAGTGCAGGCGGGCCACGCCGACTTCGGCGTCGTGCCGATCGAGAATTCCACCGAGGGCACGGTCAATCACACGCTCGACATGTTCCTGGTCTCGCCGCTCAAGATCTGCGGCGAAGTGGAACTGCGCATTCACCAGCACCTGATGGGCAAGATGCAGGGGCTGCCGCAGATCTCGCGCGTGGTTTCGCATCAGCAGTCGCTGGCGCAATGCCGTCACTGGCTCGACGAGCATCTGCCCGGCATCGAACGCATCACTGCGAGCAGCAATGCCGAGGCGGCGCGGAGGGCGCGCGACGAGGCAGGCACGGCAGCCATTGCCGGCCAGACCGCCGCCGAAGTTTACGGACTGAACCTGATCGCGAACGACATCGAGGATCGTCCCGACAACACCACGCGCTTCCTGGTCATCGGCCGCAAGCTGTTCGATGCCAGCGGCAACGACAAGACGACGCTGCTGTTTTCCGGCGGCGACACGCAGTCGCCCGGGACGCTGCACCGCCTGCTGACGCCCTTGGCGCGCAACAACATCAGCATGACGCGCATCGAGTCGCGTCCGTCGCGCAAGCACAAGTGGGACTACGTGTTCTTCATCGACGTGCAGGGACACGCGAGCGAACAGCCGCTGAAGCAGGCGCTGGATGCGCTCAAGAAGGAGGCTTCGCTGTTCAGGGTGCTGGGGTCGTATCCGTGTGCGGTGCTGTGAAAAGGAGTACGGGCTACAGGCTACAGGCGACAGGCGACAGCCCGAATAGGAGATTCCGTTGCACAGTTTCTGGCCGTAGCCTGTAGCCCGTAGCCCATGCCTACCGATCCCTCCCAACTCGCCGTTCCTTCCGTCCGTACCTTGGCGCCGTACGTGCCGGGCAAGCCCATCGAGGAACTCGCACGCGAGTACGGTCTCAGCGACATCATCAAGCTCGCTTCGAACGAAAACCCGCTGGGCCCCGGGCCGAATGCGCGCGCGGCGATGGCTGCTGCGGCGAAGGAGATCGGTCTCTATCCGGACGGCGGCGGCTTCGTGCTGAAGCAGGCGCTGGCGCGCAAGCATGGTTGCGCGATCGAGGACATCACGCTGGGCAACGGCTCCAACGATGTGCTCGTCATGATCGCGGAAACCTTTCTCGATCGCGATGCCGAAGCCGTCTATTCGCAGTACGGCTTTGCGATTTATCCGATCGCCATCCAGGCAACGGGCGCCACGGCGCGGGTGGCACCCGCGTTTGCCGGATCGCATCCGATGGCGCTCGGCCATGATCTCGACGCGATGGCACGGCTCGTCAATGAACGAACGCGAGTGGTGTTCGTCGCGAATCCCAACAATCCCACCGGTACCTGGGTCGAGCGCGAGCCATTGAAACGGTTCATCGCGGGACTGCCATCGACGACGCTCGTCGTCGTGGACGAGGCTTATATCGAGTACGTCGAGGACGCAGAATTTCCCGACAGCAGCCGCTGGCTGAACGAATTTCCGAACCTCATCGTCACACGCACGTTCTCGAAGGCGTACGGACTCGCCGGCCTGCGCGTCGGCTATGCGCTGTCGAGTCCGGCCATCGCAGGCATGGTCAATCGCGTGCGTCAGGCCTTCAACGTCAATTCGATTGCACTGGCGGCCGCGGCAGCGGCGCTCGAAGACACGACGCATCTGCAGAAGTCGGTCACACTCAATCGCGAAGGCCTGCGTCAGGTGGAGGCGGGCGTCGATCAGCTCGGGCTGCGACGTTATCCGACGCGAGGCAATTTCATCCTGGTCGACTGCGGGCGACCCGCCGGCCCGGTGTACGAAGCCATGCTGCGTCAGGGCGTGATCGTCCGGCCGGTGGGCAACTACCAGCTCCCGAACCACCTGCGCATCACGATCGGAACGCCCGAGCAGAATCAGCGTATGCTCGGCGCGCTGCGACAAGCTCTCTAGTTTCCGTCCGTACCTTCAGATGTCTTACTACATTGCTCAGCCCGTGCAGGGCGCTGCCGGCGCGGTCCGCGTGCCTGGCGACAAGTCGGTTTCCCATCGCTCGTTGATGCTCGGCGGTATCGCCGAGGGCACGACCGAAGTACGTGGATTCCTGGAAAGCGAGGATTGCCTCGCCACCATGAAGGCCATGCGTGCGCTGGGCGTGACGATCGAGCGGCCGGGTCAGTTTGAAGTGCGCGTGCACGGCGTCGGGCTGCGCGGACTCAAGGCCGCCGGCCACGCGCTCGACATGGGCAACTCCGGCACCGCCATGCGCCTGATGACTGGGCTGCTCAGCGGCCAGGCTTTCGACAGCGAACTGATCGGCGATGCGTCGCTGATGCAGCGGCCGATGGAACGCGCCGCCGCGCCGCTGCGCCAGATGGGCGCGCGCATTGCCACGCTCAATGGTAAGCCGCCCGTGCGCATCACCGGCGGGACGACGCTGAAGGGCATCCACTATGACCTGCCCGTGGCGAGTGCCCAGGTCAAATCCGCCGTTCTGCTGGCGGGTCTCTATGGGAACGGCCCGACGACGGTGGTCGAGCCTGCCGTGACGCGCGATCACACCGAGCGGATGCTGATCGCGTTCGGTTGCGCGGTGGATGCGGCGGAGGGCCGCGTCACGCTCGAACCGCCGCAACGGCTGCAGGCGTGTTCGCTGGAGGTTCCCGGCGATTTTTCTTCGAGTGCTTTTTTCCTCGTTGCTGGATCGATCGGTCGCGGACCGGGGCTCACCATCCAGGGCGTGGGGATCAATCCCACCCGTACCGGCCTGCTGGACATCCTGGCATTGATGGGAGCCGACCTGCGCCTGGTGAACCATCGTTCGGCAGGGGCCGAACCGGTGGCCGATATCGAAGTCCGGCCGACCATATTGAAGGGCATCCACGTGCCCGAGCATCTGGTTCCTCTGGCCATCGACGAATTCCCGGCCCTGTTCGTGGCGGCCGCCTGTGCCGAGGGCGAGACGATCGTGACGGGTGCAGAAGAGCTGCGGGTGAAGGAGAGCGACCGCATCGCCGTCATGGCGGAAGGATTGAAGGCCATGGGCGTGGACTGCGAAGTGCTGCCCGACGGCATGCGCATCCAGGGCCGGCCGACCGGACATGCCTTCAGCGGCGGCAGGATCGACAGCCACGGCGACCATCGCATCGCCATGTCCTTCAGCGTCGCCAGCCTGCGGGCGGCAGCGCCGATCGAGATCGCGGACGTCGCCAACGTCGCGACGTCCTTCCCGGGCTTCCTGCAGACCGCCCGGGCGGCGGGCCTGGACCTGGCCGAACACCCCTGAATCGCGATGCCCACGGCCGTCCTGACCATCGACGGACCCAGCGGGTCGGGCAAGGGCACCGTGGCCCGGCAGGTCGCGGATCGCTTGGGATGGCATCTGCTCGATAGCGGGGCCCTCTATCGGCTGGTCGCGTATGCCTCGCGTCCACGCGGGATCCCCCCGTCCGACGAACCCGCCAATGCCGCGATTGCCGGGCATCTGGACGTCCGGTTCGGCGCAGATACCGCCGGTAATGAGCAGATCTGGCTCGAAGGCCGCGAAGTCAGCACGCATATCCGCACGGAGGAGGCGGGCGCCGGCGCATCCCAGGTGGCGGCCATGCCGTCGGTACGAAGCGCCTTGTTGGCCCGACAGCGGGCCTTCGCGCTCCCCCCGGGACTGGTCGCCGACGGCCGGGACATGGGCACGGTCATTTTCCCGGACGCCGCCCTGAAAATTTACCTCACGGCGAGTGCCGCGGAACGGGCCCGAAGGCGCCATAAGCAGTTGAAAGACAAGGGTCTCGATGCTAACCTCGCCGCCCTTTCGCAGGAGATCGCCGAGCGCGATCGGCGCGACGCAAGCCGCCCGATAGCCCCGCTGCGGCCCGCCGACGACGCCCAGATCATAGATTCCACTTCTATGAGCATCGATGCGGTCGTTGCGCGCGTGCTCGAACTGGCGGCGCAGCGGTTCTCCGCGAAGTGATTTGGCAGAGAGACTTGATGCGGGGAGGCTGACGCGCAGTTCCCGGTCTTTCTGGATCAAGCCTCAAGTCTCGTGCCTCACGCTTTCTAGTCGCCGCGCCGGATGCGCGGTTCATTGCAACAACCCCTCGCTGCTGAAGGATCACGGCAAGGATTACGGGTCGATGCGACCCTGGAAGTACTCATGACCGAAAGTTTTGCGCAACTGTTCGAAGAAAGCCTGGCCTCGCAGAAGATCAAGCCCGGCGCCATCCTCAATGCCCAGGTGATGGAAGTCGGCGACGACTACGTCATCGTGAATGCAGGCCTCAAGAGCGAGGCTGTCATCTCGGTTGACCAGTTCAAGAACGAGCGCGGCGAGATCGAAGTCTCCGCCGGCGACACCGTTGAAGTGGCACTGGACAGCGTCGAAGACGGTTCGGGCGAAACCCGCCTGTCGCGCGAGAAGGCCAAGCGTGCACGCACCTGGACGCGGCTCGAAGAGGCATTCGAGAAACAGGAAATCATCAAGGGCATCATCAATGGCCGCGTCAAGGGCGGCTTCACGGTCGAGATCGATTTCGTCCGCGCGTTCCTTCCCGGTTCGCTCGTCGACGTTCGTCCGGTCCGCGATCCTTCGTACCTCGAAGGCAAGGTGCTCGAATTCAAGGTCATCAAGCTCGATCAGAAGCGCAACAACGTTGTCGTTTCGCGTCGCGCCGTGGTCGAACAGGAATACAGCGCAGAGCGTTCGGAACTGCTCGAGAAGCTGCAGGAAGGCGCCGTGGTGCGCGGCTCGGTCAAGAACCTCACCGACTACGGTGCGTTCGTCGACCTGGGCGGCATCGATGGCCTGCTGCACATCACCGACATGGCGTGGAAGCGCGTCAAGCATCCGTCGGAAGTCGTCAATGTCGGCGACGAGATCGATGTCCGCATCCTGAAGTTCGACCGCGAACGTCAGCGCGTCAGCCTCGGCATCAAGCAGCTCGGCAACGATCCTTGGCAGCAGATCGGCCGTCGCTACCCGACCGGCACGCGTCTGTTCGGCAAGGTCACCAACATTGCCGACTACGGCTGCTTCGTCGAAATCGAAGAGGGCGTGGAAGGCTTGGTGCACGTGTCCGAGATGGACTGGACGAACAAGAACGTCAGCCCGTCGAAGGTCGTGCACATCGGCCAGGAAGTGGAAGTCATGGTGCTCGACATCGACGAAGAGCGCCGCCGCATTTCGCTGGGCATCAAGCAGTGCCAGTCGAATCCGTGGAAGGACTTCTCCGACAACTTCAACCGCGGCGATCGCGTCAGCGGCCAGATCAAGTCGATTACCGACTTCGGCATCTTCGTCGGCCTGTCGGGCGGCATCGACGGCCTGGTGCACCTGACCGACATCTCCTGGGACATCCCGGGCGAAGAAGCGGTGCGCAATTACCAGAAGGGTCAGCAGGTCGAAGCCATGGTGCTGTCGATCGACCCGGAACGCGAACGCATCTCGCTGGGCATCAAGCAGCTGGCGAAGGATCCGTTCTCGACCTGGATCGCCGAGCATCCGAAGGGCACGATCGTCACCGGCAAGGTGCGCGAAGTCGACGCCAAGGGCGCGATCATCGACCTGGGCGGCGGCGTGGAAGGCCACCTGCGTGCTTCGGAGCTGTCGCGTGACCGCGTGGAGGATGCGCGTACGGTTCTCAAGGTCGACGACGAGGTGGAAGCCAAGTTCACCAACGTCGATCGCAAGACCCGCACGATTGCGCTGTCGATCAAGGCGAAGGAAATCCACGAAGAGAACGAAGCGGTGCAGGGCTATCGCGCCGGCGAATCTTCGAGCGGAACGAGCCTGGGCGATCTGCTCAAGGAGCACATCGGCGGCCAGGATTCGAACTGACCGACTGGCGGCGCAGATGCACTGAACGTGCGTCTGCGCCGCATCTTCCGGTCAAGACGATGTGGCATCGGATGATGTTGGAAGAACAACAACGGGCCCGGGCATGACCAAATCGGAACTCATCGAGCTCATTTCAGCCAAGCAAAAGCACCTGCCCGCCAAAGACGTCGAGCTGGCTGTCAAACAAGTGCTGGAAATCATGAGCGATGCGCTGGCGCAGGGTCAGCGGATCGAGATTCGCGGCTTCGGCAGCTTCTCGCTGCATTTCCGTCCGCCGCGCCAGGGTCGCAACCCCAAGACCGGCGAAACCGTCGCGCTCTCGGGCAAGAACGTGCCTCACTTCAAGCCCGGCAAGGACCTGCGCGAACGCGTCAACGACGGAGCGGGCAACGCGATCCGCGACTGATCGCGCGGTCGACTCATGCAACGTTTTCTTGCCGTCGGATCGATCGTCCTCGCCGCACTCCTGGCGCTTCTGGTCAGTGCCACCAATCCCGGGCGCGTCGAAATCGAACTCGCTTTCGGCCGTCTCGTTTCTCCCCTCGGACTGGCGCTCGTCATCGCATTCACCCTCGGCCTGGTCTTCGGCCTGGCGAGCCGGGTTTACTGGGTTGCCGAACTGCTGAACGAACGCGGTCGCCTGCGGCGGGCGCTGCGGCTGGCGGAAGCCAGCGCGCGATCCAGTGCCCTGGCCGGCGACAAGAAAGACTGAATCGTCACGTCACAACGCATTTCTGCGTTGTCTTCCCAGTTATTCGTCGACACCGTGCCATCGGCACGGTGCAGGATGCATCGCGATCACCGTTCGTGATCCGAGTGTCACCACCATTTCCAAGGCAAGGGAGAAGCCAATGTCGAATTCGAAGCTGTCGATTGCAACCCGTCGTTCCGTCCAGATCCTGATCGCCAGTCTGGCGCCGCTGCTGGCATGGGCCGGCCCGGTCGATATCAACAAGGCCGATGCCGCCACCATCGCCAAGGAACTGCAGGGTGTCGGCCTCAGCAAGGCGCAGGCGATCGTTGCGTATCGCGAGAAGAACGGCGCGTTCAAGAGCGCCGATGATCTGTCCAAGGTGAAGGGAATCGGTGCCAAGACGGTGGAGCGCAATCGCACCAATATCCGGGTCGAGGCGGAGAAGAAGACGGGCTGAGCGGAACCTTCCGCCACAGAGAGCGTTGCAGCTCTTCTTCAAGTATCGATGGCGCCCGTCTCGTGACGGGCGTCATCTTGATGGGGCGAGGCCTGCGATATGATGCCGCGTCCATTCACGGAGACGCGGCTGTGACTCAAGCGAAAGACATCCGGACGGCAGTTTTCCCGGTAGCGGGACGCGGCACGCGGTTCCTGCCGGCGACCAAGGCCAGTCCAAAGGAAATGCTGCCGATCGTCGACAAGCCGCTGATCCAGTATGCCGCCGAGGAAGCGCTGGCCGCGGGCGCGCGCAAACTGGTGTTCATCACGGGCAGTTCCAAGCGCGCCATCGAAGACCACTTCGACTCCGACCACGAACTCGAAGAAGCGCTCGAGGCGCAGGGCAAGGTGGATCTGCTCAAGGCATTGCGCGACATCGTTCCCTCGTGGGCCAGCTGCATCTACATCCGTCAACCGTCGCCGCTGGGCCTCGGTCACGCCGTGTGGTGCGCCAAGCCCGTGGTCGGTGACGAGCCTTTCTTCGTTCATCTCGCCGACGATCTGATCGACGCGCCGACGCCGTGTCTGCGCCAGATGGCGGATGTTTTCGCCGAGCGCGGCGGCAGCGTGCTGGGCGTCGAAACCGTGCCGCGCGCCGACACGGACAAGTACGGCATCGTGTCCACCGAGGAGACCGACGGGCGTGTGTCCAAGGTCAAGCAGATCGTCGAGAAGCCGCGGCCGGCGAATGCGCCTTCGACCCTCGCCGTGGTGGGTCGTTATCTGCTGTCGCCGACCATCTTCGACAAACTCGAACGTACGGGTCGCGGTGCGGGCGGCGAAATCCAGCTCACCGACGCGATCGCGGACCTGCTGGCCGATGAGAGCGTCTATGCCTACGAGTTCGAAGGCAAACGCTACGACTGCGGCAGCAAGATCGGCTACTTACAGGCGACGGTCGAGTACGGACTGAAGCACGAGACGCTCGGCCCGAAATTCAACGAGTACCTGGTCGGTCTCGTCAATCGACTGCCGGGTGCGAAATAGCAGCAACGCCAGGAACGCGATCAGTTCCCACCCGGTCTCGCCGCCACCTCCGCCACCGCCCGACGTCGCCGGTGGCGTTGGCGTTGGTGTTGCGGGTGGGTCGGGCACCGCAAGCATGACGGCTTCCGTGTCCTGTTCTCCCTGATCGTCAGCAATCGTCAGACGCAGCGTGAATCGACCGCTGTTCGGCATCTGCAACGACGTGCTCGCCTGCGCCGGTGCTGCGATGACGGGCAGCACGCTGCCATTCACGCTTTCCGCACTCCATCGATACGAAACCAGTGTGCGACCGTTCGAGGCGAAGCTGGTGCCGGCGTCGAGTGCGATCGTGGCGCCTGGAGCGGCCGTTCCTGCGGTTTGCAGGATCGCAAACGGACGCCGCGCCGCCGCAACGGCCGCGCCGGTATTCAGCATTCCCGCGCCGCAGGTCTGAGTCGTGCAATTGCATTCCGTTGCCTGCAGATCGGTGTCGCCGACGGGTGCGTGACAGGTCGGAATCGTCGTATCGGCGCTGACGGGAAAGGGCGAGGCTGACTGCCTGACCAGCGTGACGAGTTGTCCCGGCGACAGCCGGCTGTTGACGGCGCGCATCAGCGCGACTGCGGCCGCGGCCTGCGGTGCCGAGAAACTCGTGCCGACGTTGTAGCGAATCTGATCTGTGTACGTGGACATCGCGGGAATCGTCGTGCCGCTGTTGCTGGCGACCACGATCGAGAACAGGCACGGCTGACCGATGCCGGTGTTCACGCAGTTGCCTCCCGGCGCGCCGATCGACAGCGCGGGTCCGAGATTGCTGAAGCCGACCTTGGTGCCGGCGTGCCGAATGCCTGCGACGCCGAGAACGCCGCTGCAATTGGCCGGCGTGCCCACTGGCCCGCCCTCGTTGCCGGCGGACGCAACCACCAGCACGCCTCGCGCCGTGATTTCATCGACCGCCGCCTGATAGGCCGCAGTGCAAAGGCCATCGCTGCCGAGACTGAGATTGATTACCGCGGCCGGCGTCGGATTCGCCGGCACGCCGGCCACGCTCAGACCCGCGGCCCAGCGCATGGCGGCGATGATGTCGGAGTCGAATCCGCCGCATTTGCCGAGGACGCGCACCGGCAGGATCCTGGTGTTGAATGCTGCCCCTGCCACGCCCGCTGCATTGTTCGTGAGCGCGCCGACGAGTCCGGCCACTCGCGTTCCATGCCATGAACTGTTGACGATGTCGCAGTCCGAAAAGTCGGCCTGCGTGCGATCCGTCGAATCCACCCAGTCGCCCGGGTCCGACGGATCTGCGTCGCGCGCATTGCCATCGTTCGCCACGTTGAGGCGAGAGACGAAATCGTATCCGGGCAGCAGCTTGCCGCCTTCCTGCGTTCGACCCAGATCGGGATGGTCGAATCGCACTCCGGTATCGAGCACCGCCACGACCAGCGACGGATCGCCGGACGTGATGCCCCAGGCGGCGTCGGTACGCGTCGCCGAAGGCTGCTCCGCCAGCAGATACCACTGGCTCGCGAGCAGCGGGTCGTTGGTGAGTGCGTGTGCGTGTCGCCGCAGATCCGGGGATGCATAGACGACCTCGGGATCCGCCTCGATCTGACGCAGCACCGTCGAGAGATCGTTTCCCGACAGCCTGTGCGGCAGTTCCAGCACGTCGGTGTCCGTGTCCAATGACTGCTTGCGGTGAATCTGCAGTCCGCTCAGGCGGGCTGCCTTCTGCAGCCGGATTCCGCCGGTCTCCGAGGCACGCCAGCGGACGATGATGCTGTCGGCCGAGTCGGAGTCACCCGGCTTTGCGAACTCGCCGTTGTATTCGGCGCCCAGCGCAGTGAGCGCGCCTGCCAGCAATAGCAGCGTCGCTGCGAATTTGAGTTCGGACCGCATGTGCGATGCCTGTCGTGACAGCGGGGTTTCCCGACGCAGTGTAGTCGTGCCATCGCGTACCGAAACGTCGAGCAGTTCACGCCGATCGCCGCTCGGTGTCTATACTCCCGTGGCATTCGCGTCAGAGGCGCCGCAATGAACGAGTCATCCCTGGTCCAGATACGCCGCGACGGCGCCGTCGTCACGCTGATCCTGAATCGACCCGAGGCGCTGAACGCGCTGAATGTCCCTCTGGTGGCAGAACTGCGGCGCGCACTGGAGCAGGTCGCGATGGATGCGTCCGTCGGTGCGGTCGTCCTGACCGGCGCAGGGCGTGGATTCTGTTCGGGCGGGGATTTGCGCGAAGGGGCTGCTGCGAAACCGACGAGCGCAGGCGGGCGTGAATTCGAACCCTGGGCCGACAATCTGCGCGCTGCGATGGAGTGTTCGCACATCCTGCACCAGATGCCCAAGCCGACCATCGCGATGATGCGCGGCCCGGCGGCAGGCGCCGGTCTCGCGCTGGCGACGGCCTGCGACCTGCGCATCGCAGCGGAAGACGCCACGCTGACGACGGCCTTCGCCCGGGTGGGACTGTCCGGCGACTTCGGCATCACCTGGTTCCTGACGCGGCTGGTCGGCACGGCGAAGGCGCGCGAACTCATGTATCTGAGCGAGAAGCTGGATGCAGCCGAGGCATTGCGCATTGGACTCGTCAACCGCGTCGTCCCGGTTGAGCAACTCGAGGCGGTCACTCTCGAGATCGCGCGAAAGATCGGCGACGGTCCTCGCGTCACCAACCGCTACATCAAGCGCAACCTGAATGTTGCCGAGGCCGGTGATCTGGCGGATTCGCTCGATCTGGAAGCTCATCACCTGACCCTCACGCGGATGACCGAAGACCATCGCGAAGCCGTCAGCGCCTTCCACGAGAAGCGCCCGCCCGTCTTCAAGGGGCGTTAAAGTGCTCGAGAAAACAGGAGATCGGTCACACAGGCCGGTGGCCGATTGAACCAGAATGCAATGTCGAGAAATTGCGGCAGCACGTTCCGCAATCCGCATCAGATGAAGCTGCGACTTCGAAGCAATCATCAGGAATCTGCGCATGAGCCGTCCGACCGTAGTGGAACTGAACTTTCCCGACTTCAAACGCGCGCTGGAGAATGCGGTCGCGCAGGGCACCCGCATCATCCCGAGAGAGAAGGAACGGTGGGAGGCGTACGTGGCTGCGAACCAGGTACGCGAGCTGAATTTTCAGGCCTATGCACGCGGCAAGTTCGACAATCTCGAAGCGGTGATCATCGATGCCGGGCCGCCCTGGGGCGGTTACTACCTCTGGTCCGCCGCCGAAGAAGTCGTGCTGCGCTGGCAGCGGCCGTCAACGGATCCGACACCGTAGAAGTGTGACGCCCGCCCGCCGATTCGGCCTTTGGTCGATTGGCTCCCCGCGCGGGCTTTGTGTTAGAAATTCGCCACGTCGGGTGGGAATCCGCAGGCAGCGCCAGTGAGCAGAAAGATAACCCTCAAAAGTCCATTGGCCGCAGATCAACTGTTGATCCGTGCTGCCAGCGTCACCGAACAGCTCGGGCGCCTTTTCGAAATCGATCTCGATCTGCTGAGTCCCGACGAAAGTCTCGACTTCGACAAGCTGCTGGGCAAGGAGATCACCCTGTCGGTGCTGCTCGACGACGGCAGCCAGCGGCACTTTCATGCCTACATCGCCGAGTTCGGCCAGACCGGCCGTCTGGGCGACTACGCCAGCTATCGCGCGCGTGCCGTGCCGTGGCTCTGGTTCCTGACGCGCACCGCGGATTGCCGCATCTTCCAGAATCTGAGCGTGCCCGAGATCGTGAAGCAGGTGTTCAAGGAACAGGGCTACACGAACGTCAAGGACACGCTGACGAAGAGCTATCGCAAGCGCGAGTACTGCGTGCAGTACCGCGAGACCGATTTCAACTTCGTGCAGCGGCTCATGGAAGAAGAGGGCATCTACTACTACTTCAAACATACGGCCAGTACGCACACGCTGGTGCTCGCCGATTCGTACAGCGGGCACGAAAGCTTCGCGTCGTACGAGACCATCGAGTACTTTCCGCCTTCGGAGAACGCACAGCGCGAGAAGGACCACATCCATGACTGGCAGCGGCAGCGCAATGTGCAGCCGGGCAAGTACGTCGTCATGGACTATGACTTCACCAAGCCGCGTGCGCAGCTGAAGACGCAGTATGTGCAGAAGCGCGATTTCCCCAAGTCGGACGCGGAAATGTTCGACTATCCCGGTGGCTTCACCGTGTCAGGCGATGGCGATCATTACGCGCGCGCGAGGCTCGAATCGCTGCAGGCGCAGTACGAACTGCAGACCGGCGTCGGCAACGCCCGCGGCCTCGCCACCGGCTATCTGTTCAAGCTGGATGGCTATCCGCGCAAGGACCAGAACAAGGAATACCTGATCGTCGGCGCGGTACACCGCGTTCACGCCGGCGATTACGAGTCAGGCACGGCTGGCACGCCCGACGACTACACCTGCTCCTTCGACGCCATCGACGCCAAGGAGCCGTTCCGCACGCCGATAACGACCCGCAAGCCGGCGGTCGGCGGTCCGCAGACGGCAACGGTCACCGGGCCGAGCGGCGAAGAAATCCACACCGACAAGTACGGCCGCGTGAAAGTGCAGTTCCACTGGGACCGCGAAGGTCAGCGCGACGAAAAGAGCTCGTGCTGGGTGCGTGTTTCGCAGATCTGGGCCGGCAAGAACTGGGGCTGGATGAGCATTCCGCGCATCGGCCAGGAAGTCGTCGTCGACTTTCTCGAAGGCGATCCGGACCAGCCGATCATCACCGGCCGCGTCTACAACGCCGACAACATGCCGCCGTTCGAACTGCCGGGCAACAAGACCCAGTCGGGCCTGCGCACGCGCAGCACGTTGAACGGCACCGCGGACAACTGCAACGAGATCCGCTTCGAAGACAAGAAGGGCTCGGAACAGCTCTTCATGCACGCGGAAAAGAACCAGGACATCGAGGTCGAGAACGACGAGACCCACTGGGTCGGGCACGATCGGACCAAGACGATCGACAATGACGAGACAACGCACGTCAAGCATGATCGGACGGAGACGGTTGATAACAATGAAACCATCACGATTCATGGTACCCGCACCGAAACGGTCGACAAGGATGAGTCGATTACCATCGGTGCGGGCCGCACGGAGAATGTCGCCAAGAACGAAACGATCAGCATCGGTCAGGATCGGTCTGAGTCGGTGGGCGGTAGCGAAAGCGTAAGCATCGGTAAGGATCAGTCGGTCAGCATCGGTGCGAACAGATCGCTGAGCGTTGGCAAGGATGAGAACATCACGATCTCTGCGAACCGCACGGACCAAGTCGGCAAGAATGTAGATGTGACGGTCGGCAAGACGCGCAGTACGTCGGTCGGCGAGAATGAGAGTCTGACCGTCGCCAAAGGCATGGTGATCGATGTCGGCGATCAGATTACGATCAAAACGGGGTCAGCGAGCATTACGATGAAGAAGGACGGAACGATCACCATCAAAGGCAAGGACATCACGCTCGACGGCAGTGGCAAGATAAACGTCAAGGCATCCAGTGATATCGCCATCAAGGGAAGCAAGGTGACGCAGAACTAGCACGGTGCGAAAGCGGACGGACTGATCCTATGGAAATGCTTGAATCTGTGGCGCTGCCAGCGATCGTGCTGGACAAGACGAGCCCATGCTGGTTTTGCGAGGAAAAGAACGACTCCGCAATCAGGAACAGCGAGACGGAGGATCCAGCCAGCCCGGAGGGTGAGGATGAGGGGCCCGAGAATGGCGAGCACAATGACGCATCTGTGCTCGGGGGGAACTTGGGCTCGAGACCTACCTGGAACATCAGCCATAAGGTGGAAGCGGAGGATCCGATAGAGGCGGGCGTGCAGACTGAAATCGTTCCGGCGGCGCACCATCTCCTTCCAGGCAACGCTTCGGTGAAGAAGGCTACCCTGCTGCACAAGTACATGGTTTGGGAAGGCAAGAATCCCAAGGGGTTCAAGGGACCGATCGGTTACGACATCAACAACGCCAGCAATGGCGTATGGCTTCCGGGCAACTACGCTGTCAGGGTGGGGACGGATTTCGGTCAGAACTGGGGGCAGTTCAATGATCCCTTCAAGGAGGCCTATGCGTTGGCTGCGATGAGAAGTGCCGGCAATCTGCAGTTGCATGACGCGCATCCGGCCTACAACGCAAACGTACGCAGCACGCTTCTCGATATTGCCAAGAAGCTCGATGCATTGTGGACGGACCGTTCGAAGTGCCCGGTGTGCGACAAGGATCTCAAGGATCAGCTCACGCCGCCGTATGGCCTGGTGGGGCGGCTTAATGCGCTGTCCGCCGAACACAAGAAGGCCCTCATTTTCACGGCTCATAATCGCAAGGCCATCAACAATGGCTACTACACGTCCAGTCGCGTACTTGGCGTCTATGGTTGAGCAAGCTGGAGTCCACGGATGTCCGACTATTTTGTTTTGCGCGCGATTCCCTCGATTGAACAGAAATCGGTGCAGGGATACATGGAAATCGAGGACTGGGACGATGTAGAGGGTTTTGACGACTGGGGGCGCGGGACGCGAGCGCAGATGCGACCGTCAGGCCTGGTCGAGATCAAGGCCGTGCCGTACAAGGGATATGCAGGGAAGCCCGACGATTTTCAGGACGCGAGCGTTCCGTTGATGTCGAAGCGCCTCAAGCAGGCCATCGAGTCGGCGGGCGTCGACAACGTCGATTTCCTTCCGGTCACGCTACGCAATACATCGAGCGGCGAGGCTTACGAGTACTTTGCATTCAACCTGATCGGGCTGGTGTCAGCGGCTGATCGGGCGAAGTCTACGATGGCGAGTCACGACGGCGACTTTCTCGGCGACACTCAGATACATGGGCTGGCCATCAAAGACTCGCTGGCGAAGGACGTACTCATGTTCAGACTCGCGGAAAAATTTTCCGTCGTGATGATTCACCGTACGGTCAAGGAGGCGATCGAGAATGCGGGGATCGACACGATGAAATTCGTGAAGCCGGAAGACTTCATGGCGATTTGAGCCGGCGGACACCGTCCCTGCCACAACTGCTTCGACGTGGGTTGGGACTGGCAAGATGGCCTGGCAGAGGAAAGGGACTTCCCGGCTCCCATCGAGATTGATTTCGATCCGCTTCGCGGATACACCCGGCCCAGTCGGCAGGATCGTAAAAAACCATTCCCTCGATCTGCCGCTGTTCGACGGCGGCCTTGACTGCTTCGTCGACGATGATGGCATCGACGCTCACGCCGTGGCAGGCCATCACGAAGTGCGGCATCGCTCGCTTCCTTGCGCCGGACTCTCCGTTCAGCCCATGCCGTTCTTTTCGTTGTGAAACAGCGGATCTGCCAGCCGGCAGACGTTCTTGCCTTCGAACTTCACGTCGAACGAATACATCATGTATTCGCAAGCGCCCTTGATCTTGTTGCTCATCACGCCCATCGCCGAACCCGCTTCGTCGCCGGTCGACATCATGTACTTGGCGCCTTTGGTCATGGGCATCTGGCCATCGGTCTTCACCGATGTCGGGCCGGAAGATGTGTTCGACGACATGCCGATGTTCGGATAGGGAATCGGCACCGGACCGCCGGGCGTCGGTGTCTTGCAGACATCGGGGAAGATGGGGCTCTGGCCGCCGCTGCCCTTGTGAGCGACGCCGCGAAGATTGGCGAACACCGTTCCCGGCATGTCTGCGTCTCCAGTCGGTCAGGGTGAAACAGAGAGTAACGCACAGGCGCGTGGATCGTAATCCGACGCGGCCCACACCAGCGCGGGTCCGGCGCGACTTGTGTCACGCAATGCCACTGTCGCAATGGCTGACAGTATTGCGCCCGTGGCAGCGCCGGCATCGCCGTACTTGTCGGCGGGATGTTCCAGTGCCATGTCCGGCGCAAAAAAGTCGCGATGACGCAGTTGCGCTACGCCCCATAGCTTGGCCTCGAATCCTTCGCCGTTGAATCCGGCGAAGGTCACGCCGACGGGCGGTATCGATGCAGGCAGGCGACCGCGCAGCACGTTGAGCGCTTCCGCCAGTCCTTCGCCGCGCGCTGGCGCGGATCCGTAGCGGTGCCCCGGATCGTCGAAGTTTGCGACTGCGTCGATGCGGATGCCGGTATCAGAGCTTGCGACGACCAGGAAGGCCGCACCTTCGCCTGGAATGAAACCATCCATGATCCGCGGGCCGAGCACGCGGCCTTCATCGCTCAACGCGCTCAGCAATCGCAGATCCAGAAACGAATCGACGCCTCCGACGATCACGGGCGATGACGCATCTTCCTGCAGGGCATTCACCGCCGCTTCGAGCGCCAGCAGCGCCGCAGCACGTCCTTGGGGGATTACGATGCTACGCGCGACATCGATCGGTAACCCGCTGAGCGTCTGCAGATACTGCGGGAAGTGCCGCAGCCAGGGCGCCTCGGCAGGAGTGAGTCGGGGAGCGCCGAGGAACAGTCTCATCGGTGCCGATGTGTCGACGGAGAGTCCTTGCAAGGCAGGTGTTGCCAGCCGCAGCATGCGCCGCGCGCGCGTGGGCAGGGGCAGACGGCTGATATCCGGAGTGAGTTGACCGAGCGCATCTTCCGGCACCAAACCCATCTGAATGGGATCGAAGCGCCCGTCCATTACGCCCGAGTTGACGATGCGCGCAATGCCCGCCCGTGCCGATGCCCACGCCTGCTGGCTGCCGCGACCGATCGCGCACAGGACATTGCTCGACTGGATGACGATGGAGCTCATGCGCGTGACCGGCTCGCCAGGGCGAGCGTGATCTTCTCGACTTTCAGCACGTTGCGATCGCAGGACAGGGCGCTGCGCCAGGTCATGCACAGACGATTGGCATCGGGCTCGATGAGTAGCGTTTCGAGATTGGCGGGCGGGCGTTGCGGCGCGCCAGCCACGTCGATCGTCACATCCAGCGGCGAAGCCGGCACGTTGAATGAGATCGGGCCATCGGGCGTGCAGCCATCTACGTCGATGCGTTCGCCGCCCTGCAGGAATCGGTCGAACGCGAACTCCGGCGCGGCGCACTGCAGAAAGCGGGGATCGAAATCCGCGGGCAGATAAGGCGCGCGCGTGCGCTGCCAGTTCGCGTCATAGGTGCCCGCGAAAGCGCGGCGCGGCAGCCAGGATGCCGACGTGGGCGCGAAGCAGGCTGGATTCGCAGCCTGGCCGAGCTTCTGCAGCGGCGCCGCGGGATCGTCGAGATTCGGCACCGGCTGCTGTTTCATTTCGCTGCCCGTGCGCTCGCCCGCGAATCCGCAGCCGACCGGATTGCGCTCTTCGGCGAGCGTGCGATCGGATAGCCGGTGAAAGCCGCCGAAGGCGCGTTCCCACACCAGCGGCATCGATTCGAAAGGCACGGGCGCGGTTGGCGTGCCATCGGACTGCCATGTGCGATCGCCGCTGACGAGGATCTGTTTGCGCCGCTCGGCCACCGTCATGGAAATGTGCATGCGCTGCAGGCGACGTCCTTCGGGCGCATGTGCGTGACCGACGAGCAGCACGTCCGTGCCGGGCTTGCCGATGTGCAATTCCGACACCGCACGCAGGCTGGAGAGTGCAGGATCGCCGTAGTACTCATCCGCCATCGTCACCGGCACTTGTTCAGGCGCGAGCGACAAGCTCGGGCGCAGCATGAGCGTGGCCTTGATGACGACATGGAGCGTGTCGATGCCGGCCCTGTCGGGCAGGACCGCGATGCTGGCTTTGAAGGGCGTGCGGTTGTCGAGCTGCAGCATGACTCAGCGCGCTCCCGCCAGCGCGCTGCGTCCGCGCGCCATCATGATCCGCTGGCGCGCAGCGAAGGAGCGGGTCTCGACGTCGTAGGCGCCCTGTGTTTTCGCGGCGAGATTCAATACCAGGTCGGGACGCCGCAGCATCGGTCCCGTTTCGATGGCACCCAGCAGGGCTTCGACTGACGCAGGCTGGCCGCGGATGTAGCGCACGTCGGGCTGGAAGGACGCCTGATGCTGTTCCCAGTGACGGCGCACGGCATCCGCATCGGGCAGCGGCCAGAGCGATTCCTGTGCGGGCACCAGATCGGCTTCCAGATCGTCGGCTTCGAACGCCGGCGTCTCGGCAGGCGTTTCGGCGGCGGCGAGATGATCGCGAGCGAGATCGGCGCCGGTGATGTGGCAATACGCCTCGGCGGCGCTGCGCGCGAGCTTCTCGTGCTTCATTCCCTGCAGGCACAACTCGACGGCGTGACGCGTACCGACGTGCCCGAGCGCCCAGAGCGCCTGCGCCTGCAATTGCGGCACGCGCAGCGAGGAGTGAATCAGCGCGTGATGTTCCGCGCCGCCCAGCATCGCGATCAGGCGCAATACGGGAGCCAGCTCCGCGTTCGCATTGCCGACCGCATCGATCGCCGCCGTCCAGGCCGCCGGCACATTGCGGGCGATGCCGGCTTCGATCGCCGTCAGCCGCGCCTGCGGATGTTTCGTTCTCAGTCCCGCGCCGACCCACTCGTCGAGATGTTCGCTCGCCGCGAAGCGAACGGCACGCAATGCGGCGATCTGCATTCCAGCTTCGCCGGCGGCGAAGGCGGCGGCCAGCTCCGGACCGGGCCGTGCGCTGCGTGCCGTCTTGATGCGGCAGAGCGTTGCTTGATGCGCGGGCGACAGGCCCGCAAGCAGGCCCGCGGTCGAACTGAGTACCTGGCTGGATCCGGTCGTCTCCAGTCCGCGCGCCATGGCCGCGAGCTTCGGAGCGTCGGCATCTGTCAGGGCTTCGCTCAGGACATTGACCACATCCGCGGAACCGCGCGATGCAAGCAACGCCGTGGCGACCGTGATGCGCCGTGGATCGTCGGACGCGAGATGCGGCCGACAGAAATCGATGAGACCGTCGCCGAGAACGTGAACGCCCGCGAGTGCGCCGTGCAGTCGATCCTCCGTCCAGCTCCAGACTTCATCGAGATTGCGGGTGAGGCTGGTGAGTTCGGCTTCCCAGCGCTGCCACAGGAACGTGGCCTCATCGAAACTTTCTTCGATGAGATCGGGCAGAGGCGAGCGGGCGGAGGACGCCGATGACATGCGGGCGACGATGCGTGGTTCAGTTGATCTGAACCTGGCCGCCCTTGATGCGGTTCGTTCCTTCGGAATGCGTTTCGACGTAGGTGCCGCGGATGACGATGCGGCCGTTGCGACGCAGGGTGACGGAGGCCTGTCCGCACTGGAGCACGATCTCGTCCTGGCCGACCACACGCACGCGTTTGCCGTCGACATCGGCTTCGACGACCGTCGCCTGTGCCGAATCCGGCGACGGCGCCTGGATGAGTCCGACGATGATCGGCAGCAGCGGATCGCCGTTCTCGAACACCAGGACCGCGGGTTGCCGGCGCGTGATGGCAGATTCGATGGCGCAGGCTTCGAGTGCGATACCCAGACGGGCCGGATGCGTGCCGTGCGGCGAGCCGGGAAAATCGACCATCACAGTGGCGTCTTTCTCACTCTCGCTGCTGGCCGCGACGATCCAGCCGAGCGTCGTCGGCATCGAAGCGACGGGGACCGGCGCAGGGACAGCTTGCGGCGCGCTGTTGTTCTCGCGGCGACGCTCGGGAAACAGAGCCGCCACCTTCGTCCCTTTCTTACGCATGAATATCCCCGCTCAATGTCTCGCTCGATTCAATACTACGGTTGCGTGAACGGTCAAGGCACCGTTTGGCCATTCCGCGGTGTCGACGGATCTGCCGGTTCGACGCGACGCGACTGCCTTCGCGCGCGAAGTCCCCGAAGTGTGATCTGGCGCGCGCCTCACGGCCCATTCGAGCGGAAGTCTGGTCTATCATCCGACCCCTTGTCCCATCGACCGTTGCGATCAATGCAAGCAGGACGGTACAGTCCTCGGATTGGTCTGCAGGTGATTGTTTTCCGAAGATAATCCAACCGATGCTCCTGACACTCGAAGTCATCAGTCCGAACGGCGATCTGCTGGGAAGCAATCGCCGCAAGACCGTGGGACCGGAGGGTGCGCAGATCGGGCGTTCCAAGGAGAGCGACTGGGTCATCAACGACCAGTACATCTCGCGCATTCACGCCCGGGTTCGCTGCGTGAACGGCGCGTTCTATCTCGAAGGACTCGGTCGCAACCCGCTTGCGATCAACGATCCCGAATCGACCATCGCCAACAACGAGCCGCACCTGCTGCGCAACGGCGATCGTTTCTTCCTCGATCAGTA